>NZ_CP102267.1:385000-685000 GCF_025148125.1 Blautia wexlerae DSM 19850 | reverse complement strand
TTCACTCCGTTCACAGTAACTTAGCCAAAATTCATTCCAGATTGCCTGCGGCAATGGAATTTTGGCTTGTATGTCTCGGGATTTTGGCATATTCATGCCAAAACACCTCGCGGGATAGTGGTATGTGAACAGTAACAATTTTGTTACTTGCACTCGTCACTCCATTCTCAGTAATGCTGCACAATTTCCTTTCATCATCTTATAATAAACCGGGATCAGAAGTGCACAGGCTCCGATCCATGCCATTGGACTGGCAATACATACAGATGTATATCCGATAATTCCGGAAAGACCTACTGTTGCAGCAATTCGCATAACCAGTTCAATCATACAGGCAGCAAAAGGTGCTTTGCCATTCTGCATGCTCTGGATGGATGTACGGTATACTGCCAGCAGTCCAAGCACAAAGTAAAAGGGAGCTACAATCGTCAGATACATATCTGAATAGTGATAGATTTCTTTTGTGGGATCTGAGAGAAACATTCTTACGATCGGATGTCTCAGCAGCAGAATTCCAATACACATGATCAGGTTAAATGCTTCTGTCTGAATCAGACAGGCACGCACACCCTGACGGATACGGTCCCATCTGCCTGCACCAAAATTCTGAGCCACATAGTTGGAAATTGCGGTCATCATTGCATTGTTTACCAGTACAGAAAGCTGATCTGCTTTCGATGCTGCGGTATATCCTGCAACTGCTGCAGTACCCAGTGAGTTTACCACTGCCTGCATGGCAAGCTGTCCGATACACATGACAGACATCTGGAATCCCATAGGAAATCCGGTCTTCAGGTGCAGGACTGCCGTGTCTTTTAAATCTGTAAAATCTTCCCTGTGCAGATGCAAAATCGGAAAATTCTTCAGTCCTACAACCAGACTCAGCACTGCGGAAAAGAACTGTGACAGAATAGTCGCCCATGCAGCACCAGCCACCCCCATATGAAACGGTACAATAAACAGAATATCAAGAAAAATATTTAATACAGATGAAAATACCAGGAAATACAATGGTGTCTTACTGTCTCCCAATGCACGGAGCATATTTGAGATCATATTATAAAAAACGGTAGCACCTGTGCCAAGCAAAACTACAAACATATAGTCATATGCTTCACCGGAAATGTCAGCAGGAATCTGCATCCAACGCAGGATCTGGTGTGAAAGCAGACAGCAGATCAGGGTCAGCACTACTGTAAAGGCAATACTCAAAAGTGCGGAAACCGCAACGCTCTTGCGCATTCCTTTTTCATCCTTTGCCCCGCATTTCTGTCCCAGACAGATACCAAATCCACCTGTGAATCCATTGATAAAACAGAATACAAAATAAATAATAATACTGGTGGAACCTACTGCTGCCAGGGAGTCTGCTCCCAGCGTTTTTCCTACAATCACAGAGTCCGCCAGTGTATAAAAAAGCTGAAACAGATTTCCCAGAATTACAGGAATCGCAAATTTCAGCAGTGACCGGAACGGATTGCCTGTAGTCAGATCCATCTCTTTTGATCTTGCCATGTTTCTTACTCCTCTCCTTGCACGATGTGCATACCAACGTTATAATTGTGACTATAACAAGCATTGTAAATGAATATATCCTGTGATAAATTGTCAGATCGTATTGATGCTCATGCTTCTGTGAGCAATTCATCACAGTGTACATATAATAAAATCGGAGAACTGTAATATGGCTATGCGTAAAATTCTTGTAGATGAAACCAACCGCGAACTTTGTGAACATGGGACTGTCGGTTTTCCCATGACCGTTAACCATGATGACCTGTGGGCATTTGAGGGAAAAAGCGTACCTATCCACTGGCACAATGACCTGGAGATCAGTCTTCCCAGAGAAGGAGAAGCTATCTATCAGGTGTATCAGAAAAGCTACACTGTAAGACCTGGAGATGTTCTTCTTCTGAACCGAAATGTCCCCCATAGCTGTCACTCACCTAATAACAGTCATGCCAGATACAGTACCTTTCTGACACGTCCGGATTTCATATACGGCGAATACGGAAGTGATGTTGAACGCAGATGTTTTCGTCCTTTTCTCCAGAATTCTTCTGTCCCCTGCATCCTTCTTACTTCCGGAAACTCATGTACCCGGACTGTGATCCAAAAACTCAATGAAACAGAAGCACTCTTTGATCAGAAGACCTTCTGTTATGAGTTGAAGATTAAGGGGCTTCTCTGTGAAATTTTCGGTATGATTCTCTGCGAACACCAGAATGATCTTGCAAAATTTATTCCGGCCAACCAGCTGGAACTGGAAAGGCTGGAACAAATGCTGGATTATCTTAATACGCATTTTGGATCTGTAATCTCTCTACAGGAACTGGCAGACCAGGTTCATCTGTCCAGAGAGGTCTGCTGCCGCCTGTTCAAAAAAATGACCGGCAAGACAATTACCGGCTATCTGGAAGAATATCGTGTCAACCAAAGTCTGCCTCTGGTTCAGAGCTGCCAATATTCTATGATCCAGATTGCAGATATGACAGGCTTCAGCAACGCCAGCCGTTTTGCCCGGGCATTCCGCCGACAATTCGGATGCAATCCCGGTGAATACAATTCTCTTAAGCTGCAAAAGTGCTAGAGCGTGTCTGAAAAAGGCTTTCTGCAAGATGTGCGTCACAATTTGTGGGATATTTTGCCCGGATGAGGGCGCCGTAGCGGGCTACGGCAACTGAATTCGGGTGAAATATCCCGCAAAGTGGGGCGTGCAGATTGCGGGAATGATTTTTCAGACACGCTCTAACCTGTATCTGTTCTTTTATATGGTTATCCTTCTGCCGCATGGATATTATATTAGAATTCCATATTAGAAACCATTCCGGAATTGATTTACATGATACAGATATTGATTTTTCAGGACCTATTATTTTCCAAAAAAGAACAGCCCCTCTGACTTATTATACGTCAATGAGACTGTTCTTTTTATTATTCGGGGGCAATCCGATATTCGTAATCGAGGCAGGGAACTTACTTGATTCGGTTAAAGTCCCAGCGTATCATTTACCAGAATCACATGGATTCTGTCTTTATGTCTGGAATATCTGGTGATCAGGAACTGACAGCAGATGGTATCCGGGGATTTGCAGTTAAAGCATTTTCCGGTTTCCTTACATGGAGTTTTGATATCAAATCTCTGCGCATTAGCTGTAGCTGCCACATTTCTGGCACGCTTCATTGCACTGTCAAGATCCGGACAGACTTTGTTTATACCTACAATAAAGATTACTTTTTTCGGGCCCTGGGCAATGCAGGATACACGGTTGGAATTGCCGTCAATATTGACAAGGACGCCATCATCTGTGACTGCATTGGCACTGGATAAAAAGAAATCTGCATCATAGGCTGCCATAAGTCCCTCACGAGGTTCAAGCTTTGCGCGGTCAATATAATTATACTCTCCTTCCTGCAGGACTTTGACCAGACCGATCTCATGTGCACTCATGCATCCGCCCATGGCGATTGTGCTTCCGTTTGGGATCAGTTCCAGGGCCTGCTTTAATGCTACTTCTTTATCTTGTGCATAATACCCGGACATATTGCGGGATTCCAGTCCCTTAATCACTGTTTTTGCCAAAAGCTCGTTTCTTTTTTTCATGTTTGCATCCATTGTTGTATCCTCCTTAATATCTGGAGCATGCAGATTGTAGAAATTATTTTCAAACACGCTCTGGTTTTAATTGTTGTCCCAATCATACCATATTTCCGGTTTCATTTCTATTTTAACCAGATAAACACTGCACTTTTTTTATTACGGTTTATTCACATTCTCCAATACCACCAGGAAACGTAGTAGATGGTCCGCTCTGTACTCTTTGTACGACACTGCCATCTCGTGCATCAATTGTGAGAAGTGGTACCCCGATGCGATCCATAGTAACGCTATCTATAACCATTTCATTACTGCCATCCGCGTAACCCGGTTCCTGGGAATTCCAGGTTCCATAGAAATCCCATACCGGAATCAGACTTCCCTCTGTACTGCTGTTACCCTCCCGCACACGCATATATCCCAGTTGAACTTTAGTTATTGTCATCTCAACACTCTGTGCATCAACAGATGGATAACGACAGAAACTTATGCCATCTACTGCCGGCAGATGGTATTCCTGTTCTGTCATAATCTGCATGGTAATCGTATTTTCAAAAATATCTTTGACTTCATCAAATGGCAGAAGAAACAATGCTTCATCTGAAGCATCTGATACCTCAATTGGATCACTGTGTTGGAAACTCTGAAGTGTTCCGCTGCAGAAAATCATTGTCAGCGATTCATTATCCCACACATCGCACTGCGCTTCATGAAAATTATCGTCTTCATCTATCCAGGGACGGGATAATTCATCATATGACAGATAAGAATTCCGTATATAATTAACAGGTACACCATCGACCATTCTTTCAAAGAAAAAAGAGGTCTTTTCCAAAGTGCAGTTTTCTTCTGTGAGTTCTTTTGATGCACTGTTAAACAGGTGCCATTCTCCAGAAACAATATCCTTTACATAATTTTCTGCGCCGTCATCAGTCATATTCTGATTTCCTGCTTTTATATAATTCTGAAATCGTTCTGCTCTTTGTTTTTTCTCATCCTGAGACATATTTTCTTCGTTCACATCATCAAACGCAGCATATTCTTCCCAAAAACTAAATGCTTCTAAATCGGGGAATGTACCTGTATACTGGTACGTCAGTCCATCCACCTCATATGTTTCTGCCAATCCATCATAGTCTTGTTTCAACAATTGCCCTTTGGCAAAAGTATCCAGTACTTTCTGTGGCTCTTCTTCAGAAATTGTCACTTTTTTTACATTTTTCAGGCATATGGCACCCACATCCGGCACTTCTATCGGAGCATCGGCTGTCAGGGTAAATTTCATAGGATTTTCCTGATCTGTTCGTTCTGCGGATCTTAGATCGGACTGGATGGTTGTCTGGTAGGTTTTCGGAGCCTGCACCTGTTCAGTGACTGTTTTCTGAACTGTTTCTTTCTCTTTGTTTTCCTCTTTCTTTGCAGCAGTCTTATCCTTTTCTTCTACAACAGCAGAATGAATGACCTTATCACATCCTGATATTGTAAAAAGATTCATACATAAAAAAACTCCCACAAATATTTTTATTTTCTTCATTTCTTTCTCCTCCTTTCGCATATGTAGCTGAGCAGATAAAATATTTTCTTTGCTGCTTAATTTGGTCAGTCAGATAAAATTATCCGCATTCTTTACATTCCTGATTCAGTCAAGCGGATAAAATCATCTGCTTCGCAGTTTAGTTAAAAAAGGTACCCTCTTCTTATAAGAAAAGAGTACCATACTGTACTTCTAATGTATTCATCAAGATGTAAACAAGTTGTAAATTTCATCTGTTTAATATTGTCCATGTAATAACGAGTGAATCCGTCTGGATCGGTCAGTTATTCATAATTGAAGCAGAATATTTGTTTGATCAGGTTAAATCCTTATCTTTTTTTATCAAATATTACTCTTACTTTCGTTCCTGTTCCAAGCTGGCTTGTGATGTCCAGTCTGCCTCCATGAACTTCTGCGATTTTTACACATAACGCAAGTCCAAGTCCTGCTCCGCCCTCCTGGCGGCTTCTGGATTTGTCTACCATGTAAAAAGCTTCCGTAATTTTTCCCAGTTCTTCCTGTGGGATTCCCCGACCGTTGTCTGCAACTTCCAGAATTTTCCTACCCGATTCTTTATATGCTTTTACGGTAATACGACCTCCTGCTTCTGTAGCACGGAGAGCGTTATCTATCAAATTTACAAGAAGACTTTCCATTAATTCATCATCCATTTTCATAGAAAAATCTTCGTATTCTGTCTGCAATTGTATCTGTCTCTGCGCTGCCTGTTCTGCCTCTAGCTGAACTACATGTTCCAGCAGTTCTCCTATAGAGTGTGACTCCATTTTTATTGAATCATTCTGATGGAGCCCCAGCATCTGGAGCATTTTTCCGGAAAGTTTTTCAAGTCTTTTTCCCTCACGGCTGATATGTTCCAAGGCACGGTCTTTTTGTTCATCGTTTAGTTTTACATGCCGCAGAGTGTCTGAATATCCAATAATAGAAGTAAGAGGTGTTTTCATTTCGTGGGCAAGTGCTCCCATAAGCATTTCCTGTTTTCCGGCTACTTCCTGCAGTTTTTCCATTTGCTGTACGGTCCGCTTCATCATTAGATAGATAAACAGACCAGCAATGCAAAATACTGCCAGATAGATTCCCAGGAACCAGGCTGCCGTCTGTCTCAGTTCCGTAAACATAGAAGTAACATCACGGACTGAAAGTATTTCGTAACCCTCTGGATTTGTAAGCAGCGCATGCTGTAAAAGTAAGTATTTGTGATTCAGTTTCTGGATTTTGTACTCATAGGAATCCGTTTTGTTGTTTAAACCGAGATTATCCATGCTGACAATCTCATAATCTGTGCGGTTTACTACGGCTTCTTTACTTTCGGAATTAATGAGGAGCATTTTCTCACCGCAGCATCTCAGAAACTGGAATTCCAGATAAGATTTTTTTCCTGTTTCTGACATCTGCTCATATTTACTGTTGTCCCAGAATTGTTCCAGGAGATTTTTTCCATTTGCAAGCTGTCGTCCATAGGTTTCAGCAGCATTATTCAGGCTTCTTTTTCCTGTGACATACAGGCTCAGGACACCGACCGGTATCAGAGAGCACAAAAGTGTTATCAGCATAAGTGCTACTGTCCGTTTCCACAACTTCATAGCGGTTAGTCCTCCAGTCGATAGCCAAGTTTTGGGATTGTTTTTATTTCATCGTACAACTCCAGTTTCTTGCGGAGCTGGCCGATATGCACGTCTACAGTTCTGCTCTCTCCCAGATATTCTTCGCCCCAGACACGTTTTAATAGTTCTTCTCTTCCAAGTGCGATGTTTTTGTTCTGTAAGAGCAGGATAAAGAGATCGTATTCCAGTGGTTTCAGGTTTACGGGAATCCCATCTTTCAGAATCTGATGGCTCTGGAGATCTGCCTGAATATTTTTGATTGTGAGAATTCTCTTTGCACGGCCGGTTCTTTCAAGGATTTTTTCAATCCGTACAAGAAGTTCCAACATTTCGAAAGGCTTTACCATATAATCTTCTGCACCGAGTTTCAGGCCTTTTACTTTGGATGCTACGTCATCTTTTGCAGTAAGGTAGATCACCGGGAGATTCTTTGCGCGGAAATCTTCCATCAGAGCAAAGCCATCTTTGCCGGGAAGCATAATATCGACAACTGCAAGGTCTGCATCTTCATTCCATAGCAATAGGCGCTGGGCTTCTATTCCGTCGTAGGCGGCTACTGTTTCGTATCCAGCTATGGTTAGGTTCATACATAATAATTCGGAAATTGCTCTGTCATCTTCGATTACCAGGATTTTGTTTTTCATTTTGGGATCACCTCGATTAGTTTATGGAAATAGTATAACGTTTCGAGGATGTAACGTCTACAAAGATATATATTTTACTTCATTAGTCATACTATTCTATCCACTCATATACCAGATAATCAACCCCTGCATCTATCATAACAGGAGCATCTGAATGCAACTTAGTTATAATCGAACAGTATCCTACATTATGGTACAAATATTCCAGACGTTTGCGGGGTAATTTTGTAATTTTCCTGGTATTCTGGCGTATATAGCATTCTTTATTTAAGATTCGTTTTAAAGTTTTACTACACTTATATACAGAAAAGTCTTCTGGATTACTTAGATGATATTTCAAAATCAAATTCCTGATGTTTGGGCTAAGTTTTCTGACAGAATCATAATAGGATGTATCATTGTCAAAGGTAAATATTAGCCATTTGTGCTCTATACGGATTTTTTTAATTATACAATCATGTGGTACCGGGATTGTCGGCAGAACATCTTTGTTTAAATAATATGTCTTCTTCATTTTCATCTTATCTGTACTGTAAACTTGTCTCCTATTGGTATTGCATCATCTGTGGGGCTTTCTCCCTCATTATATACATAGACTGTGGATTCTTCGTAGATATCATCAGAGGGATCCTTATCCATTTTTTCTTCAGACACCTGATGCGCTGTGTCGTTTTTTACTTCATATAACTGTAATGTGATTGTGTTTGCTTCCGGGGAGATTTCTTCATATCCGGGATATAGACCTATCGTTTGCCGGAACATAGTTTCCTGACCATTTCTTCCTGTTTCCTGATAGCAGATTTTGTTTCCCTGATCGTCTGTTCCAATCAGATAATAATCACTGTCAATATATACTGTTCCATGATACATTCCGTAAATTGTACTTTCGAATGGATTCCATCTGAATTCTGTGAGGTTCAGGACATTGGAATCCATTTTAATATTCTGATTCAGATTTAAATCCACAGTGTTTTTCTCCAGCTCTTCTTTTGATGTCGCAAGTTTAAATGTATAAGGTTCTGTATCAGCCTGTATTTTCTGAACATTTTCCCATGTATCAGCATCGTCCATTGCAATCGGCCAGACTTTGAACTCTATGTTTACAGTTCCCTCAGTGTTAACTTCTTCTCCGATTGTGAAATCTTCCACTGTTATTGGATTTTCTGAGAAAGCATTAACTGTTCTTTGGCCTAAGCCCTGCTGAATTTCCTGACCGTTAATGCATACTTCTGTATATAAAAGTTTGTCTTCCACCGCATCCTTCATATCTGCGTCTGAATCTTCGCTGTCGTAATACGCAATCCATAAATTTTTGCTGTCCATCACAATCTCATTTAATGTTATGGTGATTCCATCTCTTGAAATGCTTTTTCCTACAACATTTGTATAAGAATCGGTATCACCGTTCTTAATTCCCAATGCCTGTCCGATCCATGAAGTTACTCTCTGTAATGCTGCTTTTACATCTTCCTGATATCTTAATGTGCATCCAACCATAATAAGCAATATGATCCCGGCGACTGCTGTTTTCCAACTCCTTTGTATATGGAAAAAACGATGCTGTTTTTTCCATGGTTTAGAAGCTTCATATATGTATTTATCATCCAGATCACCGATCAGTTCTAATGTCTTAAATCCTTTTTCCATATAAATGTTTCACCCTTTCCCATAGTTTCTTTCTGCTTCGATAGAGACTGGATTTGATTCTGCTTTCCGAAATTCCATGCCGGGCTGAAATTTCACTGATGCTGTCCATATACCAGTAGCGTCGTATAAAAATGTCACAATCACCTTTTTTCAGGGATTCCAGAAATTTTTCAAGGATTTCCAGAATCTCTTTTCTCTGGATTTCATCATTCAAAGAATATGCTGTTACATCCTCTATCTCTTCCAGTTCTTTGCATAATTCTAATATGTGCTCTGTTGACCGTTTTGCAGCTTTTTTCCTGCGAAAACAGTCAATTGCCAGGTTTCGGGTTATTTTTCCAAGAAAAGCAGACAGAATTGCCGGTTTTCTGGGTGGTATGGAGTTCCATGTGGCTAGCCATGTATCATTGACACATTCATTGGAGTCTTCTTTATCATACAGAACATTCCAAGCAATACTAAAACAGTACCTGCTATATTTTTCTTCGGTCGCCTGTATGGCTTTTTCTGATCTGTCAAAATACAGATTGATAATTACTGTATCTTCCACTTTTTTCACCTCACGTTTCTTTTATTTGCCTTCATAAGATAAGACGGATTTTGAATGGTAAAGTTGCAATTTTAATAAAAATAATTTTCTTTTTCCAGAGTAAATAATACACTGTCGAAAAGTCAACCTGTCTTTTCACAATTTCGACTGGAGAAATGAAGTATATTCTGGTAAAATGAGCATATAAAGGAGGACAAACGTAAATCCTTACAAATGATAAAAGACAAAAGAACAGCCGAAGACATTTTCAAGGCACGAATGAGGACTATACTTAACAAATAGGGGAGTACCTAACCGATTTATCTGAAAGATAAGAATGCAGATGAAGTATTCCGGAAATTAAAGCAGAAGCAGGATAACGGTGAAGCTTTTAGAGGGTGTAAAAATTCTTGTGTCTATGGAAAGTAAATCTTTCTGATAAGAAATAGATATGTAAAATTTTGCTGTCGAATTAATGATTATGCGGCTGTCGAATATATCTTTGTACTTACAGTATTGCCATGTAGGAAAATTATATACATCATTTTCGATTTTTTTGCATGACAAGTAAGGCATCATGATCATTGCCTTTTGTGGGCTCTGCCCACACCCGACCTCTGGAATAGGATCGGAAATTTCTGGCAATAATATAAATGCCGAAGGAATAGACAGAGAGCAGGAATGAGGGGCTTAAAAGAGCTTCCCCATTCCTGCTTTTCTTTTCTCTTACAGATAAGCAGTGAGCCGTTCTCCGTAAAGGACTATCAGCTGATTCAATACCTGATCCCAGTTCCGGTATCTCTGCGTCCACTTTTTGACTACGTTCTCGCTGGCAAGATACAGCATCTTTTCCAATGCAGGATCGCTTGGGAATACGCTTTTCGTTTTCGTGACTTTCCGATACTGGCGGTTCAATCCTTCTATGATATTTGTCGTGTACATAATGCGTCTGATATCATTAGAAAACTGGAAAAAGGAACTTACATCTTCCCAATTATTTTCCCAGTTACTGATCGCGTACGGATATTTCTTCCCCCATTTTTCTTTCATGTTCTCCAGCTCTGTTAAAGCGGCTGTTTCGTTCGGAGCATTGTACACTTCTTTGAAATCCGAGGAAAACTTTTTCAGATCATTATAATTTACATATTTGAAAGAATTGCGTAGCATATGGATCACACATCTCTGGATCTCTGCCTGCGGATAAACTGCCTGAATAGCTTCTTTAAAACTCGGAAGACCATCCACGCAGAAGAAAAGGACATCTTTTACTCCGCGGTTCTTAAGATCATTAAGCATCCCAAGCCAGAACTTGCTGGTTTCATTTGCGCCTGCTGTGATGCTGAGGATATCTTTGTATCCCTCCACTGTAACGCCAGGAACTACATACGCAGCACGACTCAGGATTCTGCCATCCTCACGTACTTTATAATGAATACAGTCCATAAAGACAAACGGATAAACCGGGTTCAGAGGACGGGACTGCCATTCCTTAACCTGAGGAAGTATCTTGTCTGTGATCTTGCTGACCATTTCAGCTGATAGCTCAATTCCATAAAGATCCTGGAGCTGGTCGTGGATGTCACGTGTACTCATACCACGGGCATATAAAGAGATCACTTTTTCCTCAATCCCGGAAATATCTCTCTGGTATTTAGGGATGAGTTTTGGTTCAAACTCACCGTTACGGTCTCTTGGTACATCGATTTGAAATTCACCGTATTGACTCTTTAAGTTTTTTGTAGAATGACCATTTCTTTTATTGTCTGTCTGTAGATCTCCCTTATGGTTTTTCTCGTAGCCAGGAGTTGCATCCAGTTCTGCCTCCATCAGCTCCTGCAGGATATCCTTGAAACTGTCTTTCAGAAGCGTGTATATATCTGCAACGCTATTAATGTTGTTTTCTGAGATGATCTGTCGAATTTGTTCTTTTGCAACTGCCATAAAAAATACTCCTTTTCGATAAGAATTGTCATATCTAAATTCTTACCAAAAAGGAGTTATTTTTTACCAAAAACACAAACTATTTTACACTACCAGCTTTTACGGAAGATGATTACTCAGCTCTTTCCCTGACACCATTGATGTCCGGAAAAATGACCCGCAAGGATATATAATGGTATCATTTTGACAGATGCCACTTATTTTGTTTAACTGTTCTTGATCTCTTTTTCAATTCGTTCCATGATTATATCCGTTACCGCTTTTGCCCTTTTCCTCACACTATTACTATATTCTTTAGCCGCATTATACAACAATATATCTGTCTCATTCTGGGCATTATCTATACTTTCTTTAAATCTTTTGTTTTCCTTAAAAATTTCATATGGTATTATCATACTAACCTCCAACTATATCTTTTAATTATCTTCGTTTTTTCAATATACCATTTTCCATTTCATATACTTCATCACACAACACATCAATATCCTCTCTATTATGGCTTGCCAGGATAATCAGTTTTCCCTCGTTTTTCATCTGCTCAAACAGTCCCCTCATTTCCTGTACCCCATTTTTATCTAAACCGTTCATAGGTTCATCCAGTATTAAAATATCTGGATTTTCCATAATCGCCTGACCGATTGCTAAACGCTGCCGCATACCAAGAGAATATTTTCCTACAGGAATTTTTGAACGTGGTTCAAGTCCCACCTTTTCCAGAACGGAATACATGTATTTTTTATTCAGTTTATTTCGGATTGTATACAGAAATTCCAGATTATGAAACCCGCTCCACTGGCGCAAAAAACCCGGTTCTTCTATAATAATTCCGGCATTCTGCAGCATGTCGGCATCTTTCCCCATACATTTCCCATTTACTCTGATTTCTCCTCTGTCACAGTAAAAAAATCCGCAGATACATTTGAAAAGTACGGTTTTGCCAGACCCGTTATGTCCTACGATTCCGTATATTTTTCCGCTTTCACAGGTCAGCGATACATCTTTTAACACTTCTTTTTCCTTAAAGCTTTTAAATACATGATTTACTTCAATCCTCTGTTTTTCCATCTGTCCTGTCCTCCTGTCTGTAAGCTACGCGTCCTCATTTTCCCAGTGAAACTCTGTATGTTTTACTTTACAGAAAATTATCACAGACATGAAAACAACCGCAACAATTAAAAATGTAAAAATATATGTCAGGGAAGGGATTCGATAACGTCCGCTGACAGGCGTCGCGCTTAATGCCACCTCCGCCCAGTATGTAGGTACAACATGCGCCACAATCAGTTTCCATTCCCCATATATATTCTCCACAATAAATAATGCAACCACACTCATCATTGTCACTGCGACTGCAAGGATTTTACCGGCATACAAACTGATAAGAAACATCAAAATGCCAAGAAACGTACATATCAATGTACATATCAGGACAGTAATTATCATAAGCTGTACCGGCGTAAATTTCCCAAGAATCCCATAATGGAAGCGAAAATCAAGCATTTGCCCCATTCCAAATCCAAATCCCTCATCTGCTCTTTGCGAAGCGAGCGTTTTTATAACTTTTCCCCAGTCTGTCGAAAATTCTATATGTCCCCAAAACGGAAGAACAGCTGCGATTGCAGACAGGATAACTGCAAAAAAAGACCTTATCAGGATACCGGCAATCTGGCTGAGTGCCCAGCGTTCCCTCCCGGTACGGATTACCTGATACATATTAATATGCTGCATAAATGGAACATCAGAATGAATATAAACAATTCCTACATAAAAAATAGATAAAATTCCAAATGAGGACATATAAAAAGGAAAAATGCACCATGAAATCGGATAATTTTTTTCCTTAACAAACTGTAAATATGGCTGATCATACGTCCACGACAAGATTAAAAACGCCGCGCAGAAAGTCGCAAATTTAACATTAAATATTTTTTGCGCAGAAGTTTTCATTATGTATTTTAATGTTTTCATATAGTCCTCCCTCCGCTACATTTTCTTTTTCAGCCCCCAATAGCACCCCGCGGCTGATAGAGCGGAAATGCCCACTGATATAACCGTCAGAAACAAAAGGTTTACTCCGTCACTTGCAAATATTTTCGTATACGCATAAAAAGCGTAGATATTGTAATCAGCTATATTCACAGATACCAGAACGCGAAATGCCAGTACCGGAAAGACAAGAACCAGCACAGTATTTGATATAAACACAGAACATAAGGCAGCCATATTCGACAATGCCCCCGCAATAAGCCCCAGATTCAATGCGTACAGCGTACAGTATAAAATTACATGTCCCTCTTCCAGAATGCTTCCATAACAGCCGTTTAATTCTATTCCATACGAATCTATACTCCAGTCTGTCCACGGAACATATGTACGGCACAAAAACAGAAACAAAACTGATCCCAATATCATAATGCTCAGTGAACTGATATAGATAACGGTTGTTTTAGATAGTACATATGACTTTAAGCTTCCTCTTATCACATTGTAACGAATATACTTATGCTCCTGTTCTTCCGGATATACCCCTGCAAATGGAAAAGCGCAGAAAGAATATGCAATCAGAAATCCTGTCATATTTGTAGAATACACATAGGTAGACAGTACGTTTCCATTTTCAAGCCCTTTTTGAAACAACACGCTTTCCAGAGAAAAAAACAGGATTGCCACTACACCAACAATTCCAGCCAGCCATCGATAACTTTTTCCAAGCCGGCGAAAATCTGTCCGAAGGTAATTTATAAAACACTGCAAAATTATCACACTCTCTTTCTCAGGCAAAATCTGGTATGACAAGCGTTGCTAATTCAGGAAAATTTCAGTTCCTGTAACCGCATTAAGCAAAGCAACCTCCATAGAAGTACCGTCTGTTACTTCAAAATACCAGACCGGCTCTGCCGCTAATTTCTGACCCTCATCAAAATAAGTCCGCAGGACTAATTTTGCATAAGTCACCGTATAAACGGCATCGTCTAATAAAGCACTGTATTTTTCTTCCAGTATATCTGCAATTTCAGGGAACTTCAGAAACTCCAGGGTTTCATCAGAATGTTCAAATATACATGGCGCTTCTGTCAGTGCCAGACTCAACATACCCTGTTTTGTGTAAACAGCAGATATGGGCGCTTTCTGATAGCTTTCAAACGCCCGTGACATCGCGCTTGTTATCCACGGCGGAAGAACCTGCAGTCCCTCATAAAGCTGCCACCCATATATCTCATAAGAATTATTGGCTTCTGTCCAGCCGTCCTGTTTTGCCCTTTGACTGTCAATCATTCCGTCATCTAAAGCTCGCTTCTCCAATATTGCATAATCTTCTCCGCTGGTAGAGAACCAGTCAAACTGATATTCATCAACAGGGCAGCCCAGTGATCTTAATTCTTCTTTTACCTGTTCTGTGCAATCGTCTCCTGATGCAAATTTAAAATTATCTTTTGGAGCGCTGCGTTCGCTCATTCTCACTACCTGTCTGTATATTGAGGATTCGGGTGTATTGTACAGAAACACTCCCGATAACCCTATCACTGTTCCGTCCTCCAATATATACGTATCATTTCCTTTTTCATTTTCAATAGTTGGTTCGTCATGATATTCTTCTGTAACTACTTTTCCCTCAACATATTTTTTGTAAGCTGTTTCTGCATCAATGTTAGAAACACCTTTTATAATAGGGGCGTGGAAGTTGGTAACTTCAAATTTCTCCGGAACGTTTACTACACACTCAAATTTCACCTTCTCTGTTTCCTCTGAATATGATTCCGGAAAAAAATCTCCGTCTTCGCTCTGTACCGTCTCTCCTTCCGGCTCTGTTTTTGCCTCCGTTTCTTTTTCACAGCCCCCTAAACACATACATATTCCCAGCACTATCATTGCTTGTCTCAAGCCTTTTCTCATATAGTCCTCCTTGAAAAAACGAAGGCGTATTTCTCCGCCTTCATCTACAGTTTTATTTACGGTGTGAAACGTCCCCTAACATTCAATCCACTTGTTCCACTGGTAGCATACATCTCGTATGTATAATTAGGCGCTGCATAAGATGTGTAGCTGGCAGAGGAAGCTCTTGAACCAGAAGAAATATACGCCGAATTGGAGCTTGTTCCCTGTCCTGCTTTTCCAGATCTGCATCTCAATGTACCGCTTTTATTAAACGATGTTCCTGTTACATAGAATCTCTGTTCTGTATCCGCTTTCCTTACTGCATAAGAGTATGGATCACCCGGAATCGTCACATTAAATGAAACTGTATCCGCACTTGCTGTAGCTGCTGTCCCCAGCACACACATTGTTGCACTTAAAACGCAAAGTGTTCTTTTAATAATTTTTCTCATAAATCATTTCCCCTTTCTAAAAAAGTTTTTCAGTTATTAAACAACATTGGCACCAACTTGTTTGTTGAATTTACTATAGCATAGAATTATCTCTTAAAACGCACCTTGCCAAAAACTGTATATAATTGTGTCAAAAATGGAACTTCTGTCAAGACTAATGCCTTTTTGTATATTCACACTTTTTTCTTTATTCTCCTATATAAATTATTTATTAGGTACTATATTTCCATAATCCAGCTATCATTGCAATCGCAATCATCACTTGACTCCAAATAATTGCATCTACGACAATTCTTTGGTTTACCCATATTCCCACTAGCATTACGATTCCATTACATAACAAAATTTTCTTTGTATTATTCGCATACTTTTTGCGTGCATCTTCGTCTAAACAATGAATAGTATTTTCTACTGGGGCATATATCCAAATAAATATAACAGTAATAATCCATATTATTATAAACATTATATTTGATAAAACTATTGTTTTTTTCAAAAAGACAACCATGTTCATCATTGCTGTCGATAGAAAATAACAACGTAATTCTGTATCTGCATGATATCCTCCAGCATAAGGTCTCAAAAAAAATATCCCCCAAAATACCAATAATACAAAAGGCAGTTCTTTCCAGAGTATTCCACAAACTACTGTTGTCAATAAATTAAGTAATATCAGAAACCCCTGATGCAATCCATATTGGATAATTTCTCGTTCTTCCTCATCATGTCCAATTTTTTCTATCAATCGTATTGAGAATTTTTTTCTATGCTTTTCCATTAAAAACCTCATTTTCTTCAAAAACACAGTTGCCACAAACTACTATGTTTTCATAAGAAAACTCTATAGTCTATGGCAACCTGATTACTTTTATTGTTCCTAAAAGGAACTATATACTTCCATATTTTCTTTAAAAAATCAACCAATTTACAAAATCACGGTTTTTTCAGCTTTTTGACGGCACATGGAAGTTCTGCCTGATAACCGTAATACGGACATGTTGTATTTGCATCACGCTCTGCTAACTTTATAGCAGTATTTTTTACTATTTTCATACCCAATTTCAAAATATCTTTTTTCATGTTACATCCTCCTAAACATATATTTTTTATAACATACCATAAATTCTCTTCATATGCCTTTTATTGTCAAAAACTGTATATTTTTTTGTCAAAATTGGAACTAAAAAAGAGCCAAGTGGCTCTTTTTAGTTCTCTACAATATTTGACAAATATAATAAAACCTGTACCCAAAATCGTTTTTCCGTATATTCAATCTTTATATCTCCACCACATGCTTCTACTACCTGTTTCACACTTTCCAAACCTAACCCGTGAATAGATGTATCAATTTGGCTGGTTTGAAATATATTACCTTTTTGCACAATTGAACCACTATAACTATTTTCTATCAAAATAATCAGGATATCTTTTTGCACACGCACACTAATGGATAAATACTTTTCATCAGATTTACTCGATTCCCTGACCGCATTATCTACCAAATTTCCTAAAATCACACAAATATTAAAATTATTTCTGTATAGTGATTTTGGAATCTGAATATCCAGATTCACAATTTTCAATAATTCATCCGCACGCCTGAGCATGTAATTTAAAACCCCATCAATTTCTTTATTCCCTGTCGAAACTTTTTCTGCTGGATTTAACATAAATTTTTCCATGTGTTCTAAATATCTCATCATATCCTTATTCTTATCCTGCTGTGCCATAGCAGATAATTCTATTAAATGATGCTTCATATCGTGACGCAATTTTTTAATATGCTCCTGAGATTCCTGCACCACATCAAGCTGATGTGCATATACATCAATTATCTGCTCCAGTTTCTTCTCATTCATTTTCGCCACATAAAATTGGGTTAATGTGTAATATAAATAAAACAAAAATGAATTGATGAGTATCAAACTGAATGCTACTGTAAGAACTACAGGTTTGTTATTTTCTGTTAAAGTTGCAATGCTGTGCATACAAACAATGCTAACCAAGGGAATCATACCCAATATGAATACATTCATAAGTGGTAGAGAATCCTGCGTTTTTTTCTTTGTAAATTCTGAAAAAAAAGCAGTTGGAATTAAAATCGCCAAGCTAGTTATAAATTGATAAGCTGAGCCTACTCTTTGTCCGGGAACATATCCTGCCAACAGTTGAACAACTATAATATCTGCTAGTAAATTAATAGAATATATAATAAATGTCATTAGGAATTTTTTAGACAGCTTTATCTTATACGGGCATGCCAGTAGAAATAAAGCAATGACATTCGAAATTATATTCAAATTTGGCGATTCAAATATAATACTAACAATATAAGTCCCAATACATGCAAAAGTATATAGAATCCAATTATATTTCCATAGACATTTTTCTCTGGCAGCAAAAAAATCTATGTACCTTTTAACTGCATAAAATCGAATTCCATTTGAAAACAATATAAGCAACAGTTCAGCTATCATTACGAATTTCATTTGCCATACTCTCCATTAGTTTTCTTCTTATAGCCACACGGTTCGATCTGCTAATATCCAACACATCTCCGTTTATCATTTTTATCCATTTATAAGTAATTTCTTTCGCATGGCACATATTGATCAAATATGATTTGTGAATACGCAAAAACAACCCCTCTGGACACATCTGTTCAATCTCAGATAACTTACCATAAAAACTTTCTATTTTCTTTTCCATTACAATATTAATTTTTCTTCCATCACTTTGAAAATACAAAATATCTTTGTACATAATTCTGTAACTATTTCCTTGATTTTTATACTCAAAATTGCACTCATTTTTTCCAATAATACTAAATATTTTCTCCATAACATGATACAGCCGTTCTTTTTTTATTGGTTTTATCAGAAAATCAAATGGCTGGTTTTGAAACAGTTCTAAAGCATATTCCTTTTTAGAAGATATATATATCATAAACATATCTGTATTCCTCAATATATCCCTGATATATTTTCCGACCTCAACCCCATTCATTCCCGGAAGTTCAATATCTAAAAAAAGAATGTCTGGAGCTTTTTCTTTTTTCAAATATTCTGTCAAAGTATCTCCATCAAAAAACACGTCCACTTCCAACTTTATACATTTTTCGAACGCAAAAAAACTAAGCATTTTCTCTATCTCTGAACAAGTTACTTTCTCATCATCGCATATTACTACTCGCATTATTTCTCCATCTCCTGCTATTCCGTATATTACTCTATTATTTTTATCCATGCAAGCTACTCCTTTCAATTTTTCATAAACTTCATCTTTAGAAGTATGTTAGCAAGAATATAACTATAAATGAGCAAGTTCGTGATTTTGCATAAAAAGAAAGACACCTTAAATCGTTTGTGTTGTATAATGAAAGTGACCAAACAAACATTGCAACATTTACGAAAGAAGGTGCCTCTCACAAATACTATACATTATTCTACATTCATATACAACCAGCTTAAGAAATTAAATTTATGCAAATCTTTTTCGAACAGAGTGATCGGTCATCTCATGAGTATCCTGATCAGTATCTTTATCTCAGGTTACCACGGAAAGACTACCGACTTTTCACAAAACAGTTCCTGCCCCAGAACTACCATCGCACATTTCCTCAATTCTGGGAAATGGGATGATACCTTACTTGAAAATACTTTAAAATCCTCCGTAGTTGAAATTATTTATTCAGAAGCACAGCGCACCGGAAAACCTGTTTTCTGTATTGTGGATGATACCATAGCTTCAAAGACAAAGCCTTCGTCACAGGCTATGCATCCAATTGAAGATGCGTATTTCCACCAGTCCCATTTAAAGAGAAAACAGGATTATGACCATCAGGCAGTTGCTGTTATGCTTTCGTGCAATGGCATTGTCCTGAACTATGCTTTTGTACTGTACAATAAATCCATTTCCAAGATTGATATTGTGCAGAACATTGCAAAGGAACTGCCAGAACCTCCAGTCATGTCATATTTCCTTTGTGACTGCTGGTATGTTTCTGAAAAAATAATCAACACATTTGTACAGAAGGGGTTCCATACCATTGGAGCTTTAAAAACAAACCGCCTGCTGTACCCGTCAGGAATGAAAAAGAAGCTCAGCGAACTTGCTGCTGAATTATCGGTAACAGAGAAAGGATTTGACCCTGTGACAGTCAAAAACCGAAAATATTATGTGTGCCGGTGGACAATAGGGGTATTTTTCAGACAATGTAAAACCCGTCTGGCGTTGGATACCTATCAGATACGTTCCTCGAAAGGAATCCAGAGGTACTGGCTGTTGATGTCAATGGCACATTATATCTGTGTTATAAGCACTGGGCAATATCAGTCTTTCCAGGAAGGATATCAACTGATTCGCAGTACCATTCAGCAGGAAAAGTATCAATATTTGTTTCAATGTGCAAAATCCTGTGTCGATTTTGAAGCGTTTATGAAATTAGCAGGATAGTTTTGTGCATTTTTTCAAATTTGCTCATTTATAGCTTAATAATTAAAGCAGAAGCAGGATAACGGTGAAGCTTTTACTGAAGATGATTACGCTGCTCTTTCCCTGACACCATTGATGTCCGGAAAAATGAGCCGCAAGGATATGTTTAAAGAAGCAATTTGTCTGGCAAAGCCCAATATTGAGCTGAATGCTGAAAAGACAACTGCGATGTTGTATACACTGGCTGACAAGTTCTTAGACAGAACTGAGTTAGACGAAATTAAGGAGGTAATGCGCATGACCAGACTTGGACAGATGTTAATGGATGAGGGCATGGAACTCAAAGAAACCGACTCCATCAAAAAACTTATGAAAAATATGAACCTGACCATTGACCAGGCAATGAACGCCCTGGAAGTTCCGGCAGATAAACGTGAAAAATACCGCAAGACAATCACTCCTGACAATTAATGGATAAAAGTACCGCCATATTGACTTATCACAATCAATATGGCGGTATCTTTCTTAATACAGTTTCTTACATTTTCTATCTGTTCATTTCATTGTGCTGCACAATCTTTCTCATATTTCCAACCAGAAGCAATGTCAGTACAATGGTTACGATTTTAAACGGAATATTCATATAACTCTTACACAAATCCCAATATATGGCAACGCACATAACAACAACAGTGCCTCCTGTCCATATGCACATGGACATTTTTGAGACATACAGGGCTTTTCTCGCTTTGGTTTTATCAAATTTAAAACCTATTTTCAGATGCCGTGGATAGATATTTTTATATCTGTATGTACTCAGCACAATCCCCATCAGTCCATAGGAAACTATAATGCAGCTTCCTCCTGCTGATAAAAAGGGAAGAAATGTTACTGATTGTGGAAATATACCCAGATTTTCCAGGATATTTATGAAAAAGTTTATAAGAAATACGATTCCGCATCCACATCCCATCATCATTCCAAGCTGATTCTTCTGTCGCATGGCAGTGTTAAAAACTGCAAAAATCAAAACTGCCAGAACACAGCATAAAAATATGGCTGCAATTGTTCCATATACAGATGACAGATAGGTCAGAATATAATCCGCATTAAAGGCCGGTAGATTTCCCATTACATCTGATTCACTTTTCCCTATCCATTTATTTTGCTGCCAGAATGAATGCAGCATTTCGGTGAAATAATCCTCTTCTCCACCACCTGAAAAAACAGCCTGTAAACGTGCGATCTGATATTTTGTCAGACTGCTTCTCAGATACCTGATCAGAAAAGCTGCCACAGGCATAGCCAGAAAGCCAGCCCAGATTCCACAGATGGCTCTCCTTTTTCTCACAGTAAACCAGTTCTTTTGAATTGCGATTGTCAGCATAACCAGCATAGATACCAACATCACACAAGCTGTCATAAGCGCAGGCATGGCATAGACCAATATAACCGGTGCAAACATCCATATGATTGCTCTTATCAAGCCCTTATATCCCCATCCATGATATTTATACAAAATTGCTCCATATATGGGAACATAAAACAGCATCAGAGTCTGCATGGATATTCCTCTTCCTCCCGGCAGTACAATGAAGCATCTTGCCCCATTTAACTGATAGCCACCCAACAATGTAACCAGACAGGCAAACAGTAAAATGACGGCAATTATTTTCGAAAATCTTGCCAGTACAGTGTAATCCAGAAGATATAAAATCATCATAACTGCAAGTCCGATCACAACATGGAACACATATCTGTCCGAACCGGCCGCAGCGTTCTCACTGATTTTTCCGGCAATCCCTGCATGTATCAAAACGCCTGCAATGCTGATAAGAACGATTATCCCCAGAAGTTTCCATGCAACCTGAGGCCTGTGGACACTGTCAAGAGAGATTCCTGTTTCCACAGGATCTCCCATATCCCGGACAGCTTCCCTCTCTGCCTGTTCACGATCCATACCTGCCTGCATATTTGCCTCGATCTGATCTTCTATATGATCCTGAAATTCCTGTTTTACATAAGGCCGCGCTTTCTTACAGCGAATCTGTTCCAGTAATGTTTTCAGATATTCGTCCATAGATCACACCTCCATTACAAGCACGTTGGTCACTGCTGCAGAATACTCTTTCCATTCTTCTACTTTTTTTTCCAGAAATCCCCTTCCCTGTCCAGTCAGACTGTAATACTTTCTGGTCTTTCCGGCTGCCTCCTGTTCGTATACTGTCAGAAATCCCTTATCCTCCAGACTGTGCAGTAACGGATACAGAGTTCCTGCTTTCAGTTCAAACACGTTCTGAGATTTCTGTCGCAGGGTATCGATCATCTCATATCCATACATATCCTTTTCTGACAGCAATTTCAGTATAAGCATTGTCATACTCCCGGAAACCAGTGATTTTTCAATAGCCATAGTATTCACCTCCCATTGTATAGATTGTCTATATATCGGTTATCTATATAATATAAGAACCTATATGCTATGTCAACTGTTTCCGGAATAATTTTGAAAACTTCACTGCTATGGCAACCGAGTTCAGGTATCTACATACTTTTTCGGACAGAAAAACCACCGCATTGTCATATAGTAACACAATGCGGTGGTATAAATCTCTCAAAACAGATCCAGCATACTGTCCAGATATATTTTTTCTCTGACATGTATCTGGTATTCCGGTCTGGTCATGTAATAGAGCAGAAATTCCAGTATCAGGGCACTGCCGAGTCCTCTTCCTTCTATTTTAAAATTTGAAAATCCCATTGGCAGATAGATATCCCGGATATCATTGATTCCAATAAACCCTGGATTCTCTATAGCTTTTGAAAAAAGATAGCCCCTCTCTCTCTCCGGTGCCTTGCAGTAATGCTCCAGGCAGTTTTCACCCAGATTCTTGCGGCTGACCGTTTCATAGCAGGCTTTTCTGTCCCTGCAGCCGAACCAGCAGCATTCATTGCAGAGAAATTCTACTTTGTCCTTCTCAGCCTGAGACAATGTATTTAACTTATCAAAAGCCTTGTTTAGCCGGAAATCCGGCACAACATAATGGAAATCTTTTCTCCTGATTTCTTCCTCAAGCTGTGTAAAATCTGTCAGAACCTTGGTAGTGGAGGAAACAAAATAGAGTCCCGGATACTGCTCCTTAATATATTCCAAGAGCAATTCTGAATAAATGATCACGCCGTTTTGCGGTTCTCTGTTTCTCTCAAACAACCGGCACAGTGCATTGCATTTTCTGTCTGAAAGGTGCTCCTGGCGAAGCAGGGAATTGCTGAAAGTCAGTCGGGCAGAAATCCCATATTCCTGCATCAGTTCAAGAACCTCCTCCGGGTCATTCTCTCCGAAGCCAGCCCTGCCTCCACCCCAGATACAGTCTGCCGGAGCACCATATATGGAGCCAATTTCACACCAGTCGTAAAAATATTCCCTGTGTTCCCGGAATAAAGGCAGGAACATCCGGTACAGCTCATAAAACTCAAACAGCCCGGGCAGGTGAAAATATGCTTTCTCCTTCATTAATTTTCCAGCACATCCTCTATGGTTTCCGAAGCATCCTCAAGAGCATCCAGGGCTTCGATCAGTTCATCTGCTTTTCCTGTATGTGTCTCCTCTTCTTCATACTCATCAATCAGTGCTGTCAGCTGATCTTTTATCTCTTCCAGACCTTCATAGATTTCCTTTAATTTTTCTTCCCTTTCCATTACGGATGAAAGCTTTACAACTTTAGACATTGCGATACCTCCCATATGCATTTTCTTTAGGAAAAATTATAACACTGCCCTCTTTTTATGTCTATATAATCTGAAGGCACTTGTGATACCCTTTTCCTCTGTGGTATTCTATAGATATGATCATTGCGTTACGCAAAATATAAAGTGGAGGATTTTTATGTTAGTTTGTGATTATATCGTAGAATCTATTGACGGTGACTATGCACATCTTCGCAGAACAGATCTGCCTGAAGAAGAGTTAAAACTCGTAGCACGGGCACTTCTGCCCTTTGAGATTACAGAAGGATGCAGATTACATTATGAAATGATGCAGTATAGTATCATTGACTGATTTGACAGTCTCCGCCTCACAGCCGTTACAAAAAGTTTACCAGAAAAGGCAGATAAGTGACTTTTTTATCCTTTATCTGCCTGTAACTTCATACACTCTCTGTAATATCATTTTTTCATCAGATACCCATATTTACGCATCTGCCCTCTTAACAGCTGCTCCACGCGTCTTATTACTTCCCTGGGATAATTTTCCGAATTCTTCTGTAAGTATATCTGAATATCTTTAAAGGTAAATTGGAAACCAATCTGAATGCCATACAGTTCTTCTGCTGCATCCAGCTGTATATCAAAATCAGAGCTAAATGGCTTCGCCTCAATTTTTTCCAGACAATATTCCAATGACTGATCAATAGGATAATCCTGATTTATGTCGGCAAACATACAAAGTCCCTGATCAAAAAAAGGACTCAGTTCATATTTCTGTGTTTTTTCATTATAAATGACCGCAATATTGTTGGTATGTCTGTCCTCATTCATGAAAAACGCATCTATTTCCAGCATTGCAGTCAGATACGCTCCAAAATTATCTATTTTAGTAATTTCTTCCACCTGAGTTACCAGGTACTGAATGCGTTCTGAAACATCCGCAAAATCTGAGAGCTTTACTGCCAGACTTTCACCTGTATATCGACGATACAATTTTTCCAGCGGAATCAGAACCTGATTTGCTTTCAGAAAATCCAAACTGGAACAGCCCTGAAATATTTTCCCATTATACTCAATTACAGCTGCTTCATACTCAACAAAAGGGAAAGGACAGGTACTCTTCTGCAAAAGGTCAGATACAAGAACTTCAGATAAACCTTCATATCCCATATAATCAGCCTTATACCACCTGTCATCAATTTTCCATTTGAGCTGATCTCCCTTGGAAGTATGACCGCTCTTATGCAAGGGAGAATATGCATCAAAATTGCGAATTTCCATTTTTGATCAGCCCTCCTTTTTTAGAATCATAATCCATTGATGATCATCTGACATGC
Organism: Blautia wexlerae DSM 19850; assembly: GCF_025148125.1. Classification (NCBI taxonomy): domain Bacteria; kingdom Bacillati; phylum Bacillota; class Clostridia; order Lachnospirales; family Lachnospiraceae; genus Blautia; species Blautia wexlerae. The sequence goes on along the minus strand of NZ_CP102267.1, from coordinate 659,678 downwards.
GCCCCTGTGTTTTTTCAATAATTAATAACGGATCATAAAATGGAAGCCCCATCTCTCTCAGAATATCTTTCCTGTGATCGCGTGTTCTGGGAAAACAGCGTTCTTCCAGAAAATATTCAAAATCAGCCCAATCCGGATCAGTTACAACTCCAAATGCCCGGAAAATAATCTGATCTGTATAGTTTTTAATCTTAATTTTTTCATGCCTGAAATCAATATCTATCGTTGTACACAGATCATCATGATTCATGAAATTCATACGCATTTTCACATCCGGATCATCAGAAAAATTATAGGCTCGCTTTATCTGACTGTAAATCGTCTGACGGGAAACGTGATACTGTCTGGCAATATCTGTAATTTTTTCTCCCCGGTCCTGCAGTGCCAAAATATGTGCCAGCTGTTCTTCTGTAAACGAATTTTTCCTTCCGGTATTTTTTTTCTTTTCTGAAATAATGCTGTTATTCATATCAGCATTCAAGCATCTGTAATTGTCGGCATCTCTGGATATCTGCTTCAGTTCATGAATATCTGTTGTTCCAAAAATCTGCTGTATCTGATCTTGAAAGTTCATATTCACATCACCACCTAAAAAGACATTATGGAAACCACTTTCACATATAACAGTTTGTCTAATTGAGTATAGCATGGAGCAAAAAGAAGTGTCAAGAAATAGTTTCTTGACACTTCTTCACCCATATCTACTCAATATGATTATGTGCTTTTTCTTATTTCCGCTCCAAAAATCCCTTGGTTTTCCCCATAACATCCTGGAGAATTTTCAGGTTTTCCAGTGTATCTGTTGTTTCCAGTGAATGGTTTGCATTTTTATAAGTATACATTGGCACCTGCTGTTTTTGTGAAAGAGCCTGTACTTCAGGAACAATACTCCATGGATCTGAAGTTCCGATAAAGGCAATGGCATCTCTATGAACAAAATTATATGTGTATTTCAATGGTGTGTATAGTATCTGCCGACATCTGATGCTGTGTTTCTCTGCATATGCGGATGCTATGATCGTGCCTACGCTTTTTGCGACAAATAATATTTCATCATATTTGTCAAAGTCAATGGCAGAAAGACTTTTCTCTGCCTGTTCATAAAGGCTTTCGAATGCCTGCTGCATTTTTTCTTCATTTCCCCGGATATTTCCGCCATCATAAGTATAGCTTAATGCAATTGTTTCTTCATAGCCACATTCCTGCGCCAGCTTTCGTGAATAATATAAAAGTGGCTTGTCACAATGATACCCAATACCAGGGAAAAATACTGCTGCCTTCATGTTCTGCTCTCCATTTAATAGCTGCTCCATCATTTTTCATCAGATTGCCAGAAGATTCTTAATTGCTTCCATATAAACCAGAACTGCCTCTTCCATACCGGATACGAGAATAAATTCATCTGCGCTGTGGATACGATAATCAATTCCCGGCTTCTCAGGTCCAAATGCAATGATATTCTTAAGAGATTTTGCATAAGTTCCACCGCCGATCACCATCGGCTTGTTCTCTGTATCGCCTGTTACATCTGTGTAAGCTTTGTATAAAGCATTTACCAGTGGGGATTCTCTTGGGAAGAATAAGGCATCACCAATTCCCAGAATCTCTATACGACCATTCTCATCCTCAAGTCTGCTCTCACACATCCTGCGGACTTCATCTGCTTTCAATGTTACAGGTACTCTGATATCAATTGTACAGGAGATCACATCATTCTCTGTTTTGATCATACCGTTGCAAAGAGTAAGTTCGCCATACTCATCTGCAAATTTCAGTCCAATGCCTTCACCATCGCAGGATGTGCCGATATGTGTATTATAGAATTCCACAAAATCGTCCTTAAATCCTGCTTTCTCCAGACATTCAAAAGTAACACCTATTGCATTGACCCCAAGAGTCGGAGTGCTGGCATGTGCCGGAACTCCCTTTGCATAAATACTGATCTGTCCATTTCCCTCTGTTACCTTATATTCCTGAAGCTTTGTCTCTGCAAGTACAGCTTCCAGTCTCTCCTTCAGTCCTTCTTCGGCAGGAACAACTATTGTGGAGGAATCGCATACTGCGTTAAAGACAAACCCTCCATCTGCAGAGATGATTTTCGTGTTCTTGGAATAAGCCATCATCTGCAGAAGCCCCTTTTCGCCATGAATACATGGAAAACTGGCATCCGGGGTAAAGCCGCAGGATAATTCTTCTGCCACTTCATTATAATGTTCCATACATTTGGAACCTGTTTCCTCATTACATCCCATAATGAGACGTACTCTCTTGTTCAGCTTCACACCTGAATCGCGAAGAAGCTTCATTGCATAAAGAGCTTCCAGAACAGGTCCCTTGTCATCTGTTGTTCCACGACCGTAAACATAATCACCCTCGCGTGTCAGTTTAAAAGGATCATAACTCCAGTCGCCGCCTACAGGTACAATATCCAGATGTCCGGCAATACCAACAATCTCATCACCCTCACCCATCTCTGCATAACCACAGTAATTGTCCAGATTGACTGTCTTAAATCCAAGCTCCTGTGCAATCTTAAGACCTTCTTCCAGTGCTTTGGCAGGTCCTTCTCCAAAAGGCTTCCCCTCTGCGGGAGTGCCAAGCTGAGAATCAATGGCAACCAGCCTTCCCAAATTGGTAAGCATCTCCTCTGTTAATCCATGAATCTGTTCTTTGATATCCATAATTTTTGCGCCTCCTGTTAAATACTTTCTCTATCTTTGAAATATCTTTATCACTATTTTCTCATTTTATCATATTCGGGCACAAAATAACAGTAGATCGCAGGAATGATTTTTCAGACCCACTCTATGGCCAGATAAAATTGCAGTTTCCGGCCTCCAGACCGTCAATTAGAATGTTCTGGCCTGTACAGAAACGGTTTTTTACCGCCATAAAGTAAATCCACTCTGCTGCCTCTTCCACAGACATCCATCGTTTCAGAGGTGTGAGTTCCATGATCTGATTCCAGAGCTTTTCATCCTCCATCACCGGCCGGTTCAGTTCAGTCATAACCCCACCAAAATCCAGACTATTGCATGTCGCCTGATAAGGTGCTATCCTCATGGCCACATTTTTCGTATAGGCAAGGACTCCTCCTTTACTTGCTGCATACTCCGGAAATTCAGAACCTGTATGCCCGCTTGCTGATCCAATCATAATAATGGAATAAATATTGGGATGAATGCCGTAATGTTCTGTAACAGAAATAGTTCCTTTCAGATTTACATCAATATCATCGCCATTCTGAACCCCTGCATTATTGATCAGAATATCTACCTGTCCGATTTCCGGATAAGAGCTTTTGTCTCTGATATCCAGACAGAAATGAGTATATTTCGGATGTTGGATCGAGGATATATTTTTATCAAATCCATAGACTTCATGATTTTCTTTCAGGAAAAATTCTGCACAGCCTTTCCCGATCCCAGATGCTGTGCCTGTAATCAGGACTTTCATCAGGCAAAATTCTCCTTCATACTTTTACGCAGCGCTGTAATAAGAACTGCTGCTACTGCAATACACAGAACCCTGTCAATGTAATCTGTGATAAACTGAACTACAAAACAGCTTCCTACCATTCCAAGAGGTGTTTTTGCCAGAAGCTGTACAAGAACAGTGGATCCGGAAGAAGTAATTCCTCCAAATAAAAATGCCGTAATACAGGAACTGATTATGGTAGATGGAAGTGTGATCACAAGAGCAGCCGGAAATATCTGCCACTTTTTCGGCTGGAATTTTCTGTACACGAGACCTGTCACAAAACCAAGAAGAATCCCTACCGGAGCGTAATACAGGGAATAAATATCTACAGTCATTCCCATCAGCAGGCCGCTGAGCAGATTAGGCAACATTCCATAAAAAGGACCCAGAACAGCAGCCACAAATACGGTTCCGATACTGTCCAGATAAATAGGAAGTTTCAGAAATAAAGCAATCTGTCCTCCCACAAAATTAATGCAGATAGCAAAAGCAATCATACAGATTTTCTGTACACTTATTTTTTCAGTTTTCATTTTAAATCTCCTCGTATTAAATCTTGTAAAATATCCAGTTTTTCCGGTTCCTGATCAAGGATCCTTGAAAGAAACATCTGAAAGAATCCATACACATCTACCTCAGTCAGCACCCTCGCATTCGATGCTTTCCGATAGAAATTCATAGAGTCCACAACAGACTGCCCAAGAGAAATCCCCTCTGTTTCAATCTGTACATAGGAATCAAAGCCTTTGCAGAGTTCCGGATTGATAAAATATGCCACTGCCAGGGGATCATTGATCACACAGCCAATGATATGCTCCCATTCCCAGTGGAAATCAAAATAGAATTTCGTAATCTTTTTTACAAATTCCCCTGTTTCTTTGTTCAGACGGCACATATACTCCAGCAGATCAGGCGTGAGCACAATCTTTCTCGTCACATCCAGCCCAACCATATGGATTTTCTGGCCATTCTGATGGAGTGTCTCATATACCAGTGAAGCCCCGTCCGGGTCACACCAGTAATTGTATTCTGCAACAGGTGAACAGTTTCCATGACTTTTAAAGCTACCGCCCATGGAAACAATTTCCTCAATACAGGAAAATGCTTCTTTATCCTTCTGGATCAGTCTGGCAAGATTGGTCATAGGTGCCAGTTCGATTATGGATACTTTCTCTTTTTTCAATACATCAGCAAGAAAATCCACAGCACTGATCTGCTGATGATAACCGGTTACTTCCGGCAGAAAGCTTTCACCAAGCCCGTCTTCTCCATGAGTGTCCAGAGCATTCACGTAATCCCGCCTTAAGGGAGTGCTTTCCCCAATGTACACAGGAACGTCCAGACGATTCATCTGCTTCAGGATTTTCTTTGCATTTCCAAATCCCATCTCCACCGGTGAATTTCCACACACAATGGTGATTCCGATCACTTCGATCTCCGGTGATTTCAGTGCAAGCATAATCGCAAGACTGTCATCAATCCCCGGATCACAATCAATAATTACTTTTCTTTTTTTCATTTAATTCCTTTCTGTCAAAGCAAAAAAAATACTTTTGTTTATCCCTCAATAAACAAAAGCATCAGCAAACAGACCGCTTATGATAACTCATAAGCGACCGCAATATTTTTTACTTTGCCTAGTTTTTTATACTGGGAGGGTTTCGAACCAGTTTCGGTGGTTATTTTAACACATATTTTTATGCATGACAACAGTTAGCGCATACACCATTTGAGATTTGCAGCATATTCTAAGAGCAGAAATCTCGTGACATGCTCCCGCCACTTAAATCTTACAGATTTTGAAGTGGGAGCTTCCTGCTCAATTGCCCTTCAGGGCAAAGCTAAAACAGGCTATCCCCGCGTGTCCCGCGGTTCTTTTTTATCCGGTTACGGATCTTTTCTGTGCTATTATGCACATTTTTTATATATTCTTTTTCCTTCTTTCAGAATATTGACCGCCGCATTCACATCCCGGTCCATCCGGTTTCCACATTCGCATAGGTATATCCGTTCTGATAATGCCAGCTCTTTCTTCTTATGTCCGCATACGCTGCATATCTTACTGGATGCAAAATATCTGTCTACTTTTATCAGATATTTTCCACGTTCTTCCAGCTTATATCCAAGCATGGAAAGGAACTGACCGTATCCGTTATCCTGTATCCCTTTTCCGAAATGCAGGCCTCCGGCCATCCCCTTCAGGTTCAGATCCTCCACACATACTGCGTCATAGTCTTCTGCAAGGCTGTGGCTGAGCTTATGCTGGAAATCCTTCCTCTGGTTCTTTATCTTTTCATGATATAAAGCAACCTTTTTCTTCTGTTTCTGATAGTTACGGCTGCCCTTTTCACATCTGGAAAGTTTTCTCTGTTCCCGGGCAAGTTTTTTCTCTGCATTCCGGTAGAACATGGGATATCCGGCTCTTTCACCCGTAGAAAATACACACATCCCATGCATGGCAAAATCCATCCCCAGGAATTTTTCCGCCTGTCTTTTCTCCGCTGTTTGGTTTTCACAGTCGAACAACAGGCTGGCAAAATATTTCCCGGACGGTTCCCTGCTCACAGTCACTGATTTCAGCTTCCATCCCTCCGGGATCATACGGTGGAGTTTTATTTTTACCGGCTGCATCTTTGGCAGTTTCAGGAATCTGTCCTGCAAACAGATATTCCCATTTACCATATTCGTTGTATAGGATTTCCGCGAATGTTTTTTTGATTTATAATGCGGAAATCCCACTCCCGGTTCCCGGAAAAATTTCCGGAAAGCCCCTTCCAGATTTAACTGTACATTCGCCAGCGCAAGAGAATCCACTTCTTTCAGCCATGGATATTCTTTTTTATATCCGGCCGGCGTATTTTTCAGCATCTTTTTTTCTTCCTGATAATAACGGATCTTATCCGCAAGCATCCGGTTATAGAGAAAACGGCTGCAGCCGATCGTTTTTTCTATCTGAGTTATCTGTTCTTTATTGGGATAAATCCTTATTTTTACTGCCCGGTTTATCTTTCTCACCCTGACTTTCTATATACTGATGGATTGTTCCAACAGGTGCTATATTTCAAAGATTTCTTTTGCTCTCTCTAACATTTTATCGTCCAGCATCTTTCTGCTATATTTCATAACCATGATCAGCTAACAACACAGAATGAGAATTATTATGTACACTCACTTATTGCTTATTTCGACCGTCCAATTTTCAAGAGCATATTGTTCTTTTTTTCTATTATAATATATTTATTGTATCAGAACAAGTGTTTTTGTGATTTTTTATGAATTTGAGCAGACATGCTCGAATGTGCAATTCATCCCATCACCTATAGGACGCCACTGAAAAAGTGGTAAGTTTAGTATCACAGGGCGTCAAATATGTGCAAAAATGTTCCTTGATAATAAAATATTGCTAAAATAGTGTTTTGAGGGATACAAAATCTACCCTTTTGAGAGATGAATTTTCCTATTTTTCCTCATTTGGGCAGACTTATCCCTTTAGTTTTAAAATTCGTTTTAAATTGACTGCAAATATTGATACTGCTCCTTGAAGTTGCATGTTTGATAGTCCAGCAGCGTCACAACGACTATATCCGTGTATATTTTTTAATTCACTATTTTTTGCCTCTATCATATGGCGGGTTTTGAAACGTTCCTTGAAATATTGTGTTTTTTGAAACGCTTCTTGATTTTTATGATAATCCGATTTAATAGTGATACTATACGTTTTGGTTTTTGCATTTTCTTTATAGCAGCCATTACGATAAGGACAGACATGGCATTTATTAATATCGAAAAAATATTTGATACGTGTATTCTTTTTCTGATTACTACGTTTGTCAATTCGATATTTTATAGCCAAATGCCCCGCTGGGCACTGCATGGTATCCGCATCTTTATTAAAGATAAAGCCGTCCTCTGAACGAGTCCCTTTTATGATGCTCGGGTTAAGCTTTGAAATTAATTTATAGTCATTGCTTTGTGCATCTTTTAAATTTTCCAGTGTGGAATATGCGGTATCTGCTATTACTTCATTAACGGTTGCACCTGCTGCTTTACTTTTTTGAACCAGTACTGGAAGTTCCTGACCATCAAATGCTTCGCCAGATGTGATTGTTGCTGCTGTGATAATCCGTTCATCTGTCATGGCCAAATGAGTTTTGTATCCGTAAAAAGAAGAATTGACCGCTTTATGGCCAATCCGGGCATCCGGGTCAATGGATTGATCATAACAATCAATCTGATTATCCAAAATTTCGGATAACATAGAAGATTCTTCTTTAATCGTTGGCAGTTCTGAATACGGACTTTCCTGAACTGTGTTTAATAATTCATGACAGTATTCATTATACTCATCTAAAGAAGCTCGTTTTTCAGGTTCATCTGGCAGATAAATGTCTTTATCAGAATCTTTTAAAGCTGCTTTTAAAGAAGTAGAGGCTTTTTTCAACATTTCTCTCTGAGTAGTTTTATGATAACGGGCTTCTGTATGAGTTGAGTCAACAATTATAGTATTGCTTTTTAAAACACCTTGATTTATGGCAAGTTCTACACTTTTATTTATGAGCAGATCAAGTATATTTTCATCTTTTAAACGCTGCTTTCTGAATTTGGTTAAAAGACTAGGATGGATAACCTCTTCTTCTGGCGTTAATTCCAGAAAATATTTAAAAGACATATCATATCGTGATCTTTCAACAACACCATTATCAGAAAGGTTATAAAGATATTTTAAAAGCAGATATTTAAATAGCAATATAGGGTTTTTTGCATTACGTCCATTATCAAGGCAATATTTATTTTTTAATTCATCATATATAAAAGAAAAATCGACCAATTCCCTGATTTTTCTTAGAATATGATCTTTTGGAACAATCATGTCATATAAATCTGAATAATAACTAAGGCTAAGTTTAAGTTGGGATGATAACATTTCAACCTCCGACAATTATGATACCTTAATTATATCAGATATATGATTTTACGACCACTTTTTCAGTGGCGTCCCTATAGAGGTGAGGGAATTCTTGCTACGGTTGTTAAAGGAGTATCTGCATGAAAAATAAAAAATGGATCACACTGGCGACAGCAGTCGTTCTGGCGGTGACTGCACTGCCTCTGGGAGTGTTTGCTGCAAAGAAAGATGAGGCGAAGCTTGCAAAAGTTACCTTAAATGAAGTAGCCCATTCCATCTTTTATGCACCGCAGTATGTGGCAATCGAAGAGGGATATTTTAAAGATGAGGGGCTTGATATGACGCTTATAACTGGCTTTGGGGCAGATAAAACTATGACTGCCGTCATATCCGGCGAGGCGGATATCGGATTTATGGGAGCAGAAGCATCTATCTATGCCTATCAGGAAGGAGCTACTGATCCTGTTGTAAACTTTGCACAGCTTACCCAGCGGGCCGGAAATTTCCTTGTGGCAAGAGAAGAAATGCCGGATTTTAAATGGGAAGATCTGAAGGGCAGGAAAGTCCTTGGCGGTCGCAAAGGTGGCGTACATATATCAATGTAAATTATGAGACGATTGTGATTTTGTGTAATTGGGTGGATGGGTTGAATAGTACGAAGAAATCGCAGAAAATAGAATAGCTTTAAATATAAGTGGAAATATTTTTGCTAATATCTCCACTTATATTTTGCGAAATTTTGTTATTTCTTTCCAGTTACTAGGAAATCCCATATATTCAAAAAGATCATTCAACTTCAAATTTGAATTCTGCTTTTCATATCGGTCAAAAATATGCAATAGTTGCTTTTTAAACAGTAAAAAATCGGTCTTTGGAAGTAGATAACGAAAAGTAATGACTACACTAAACAAGTCATTTTTTCCATATATGTATTTTGAACCGTTTTTAGAAATGCTTAATTTTTCATGTAACAATGTATCTGGAATATCAATATATGTGTGATAGAAAAACAATCTTTCGTTATGAGCACATACATTTCGGTACAGCGTTAATACCTTTAAATATTTTATCATTTCATTTTTCTTGACATTTCCAAAATCCTGGCAAATTGCTCCCTGCATATTTTGAGGTAAGAATTCAAACATTTTGGATATCTGACCAAAAGTAAGGGTATTCATAATCACCCATAACGGAATATTATGATATTTGTTACGCTGGTAAACAAGATATTCGTGATCCTTGTTTTTGTTTGCCATCATATCTAGCATTTTGATTAATTTGGTAATTCCATTTTTATTTTTGGGAATATTGCCGTAATTATTGGAGTTGAGATATTCTTCTTGACGTTCTCCATGTTTTTTACAGAAGTGATAAGAAATGGACGAACGCATTTTTCTTTCCACGCGGCATAAATACTTAAAGAAAATCCCACGTAACTCTTCATCAAATTCATAAAGAACAACTATATCTTCAAAACACGCTTCATTAATGTATTTGCGGGTATGAATATCAATAAAAGGATGTTTATATCCACCAATTAATGCATAATAACTGATATTCTGCAGGGATTCTACCGCAAAATCATCATCTGTAATAACTAGATTTTTTTCATTTTTCAGTTTTTCAACTTGTGCGGTATATGTAATAAACGGTTTGCTCATATGTACCTCGCTGCAAAATGTTCCAGATAAAGAAAAAGGAGAGGGGCCTCGGCACCCTCCCCCGATCGCAGGCTTCTCAAGTTTCTGCAATCTGATCACTAAAGATAATATAACTGATATAACTAAGAAAGTCAATCAGAAATCATCTTTGTTTTAAATTATATTCGGCAAGGACATTTTTATACATTGACCAAGGACCAAGGGGGACGGTGTTTGATGGCTCAAATACAGTCCCCTCTGGCTTTTCCCCAGGTATCATCATTCATCCTCAGAATCATCTTCAAGCTTTTTCAGTCTTTTTTTATAAATTTTAGAAGTAAGCGTTAATGCAAGGAAACATAAAATCTCTATAGAAAAAAACATAATAACTCCAGTTGCAATGGAACCGACGAGTTTGTGATAATTCCGATAAGAAATGATAAACCACAAAATCCCCATAACAACTGCGGCGATGCTACTGGCCATGATATTGTTCTTAAAATTTGGTTTCAGCTTTCTGTCCCAGATTCCGTTTCTTATGCATCCTACTGTAAGATATAAAGCAAGGCACATAAATACGATCCATTCTCCGGAAAGATCCTGTTTGCTGTCATTTCCTATGGCTATCTGGGTCAGTATTACAGCCAGCAATCCCCAGAAAGCCAGCCAGCATCCATTGTGCTCAATCTTCAGAAGTTTCAGTTCCTGTAATTCATCCAGATTACTTTTCGTTTTCTTCATCCTCGTCATCCTCCCAAAATAAATCATCCAGACTCTTATCCAAGATACGGCAGATTCTTCGGCATAGCTTGATTGTTGGATTGTATTCACCCTTTTCGATTGCATTCATAGTCTGCCGCGAAATACCGGCAGCCTCCGCCAATGCCTTCTGCGTCATATCCTTTTGTGCTCGTGCTACTTTGATAGCAATATTCTTTGGCAAGCTTGCTTCACCTCCCTGATGACTATAAGATATCATTTATTTGTATAAAAGTCAATTATATTTTACTTTTAGAAATATATAAATGAATTATCAAGAAAAAATGCACCATTTTTGAGTTGAGGGAATATCCTAACAGCAGAAGTCTCAAAAGGAGTATCTGCATGAAAAATAAAAAATGGATTTCACTAGCGGCAGCAGTTATTCTGGCGGTGACTGCGCTGCCGATGACAGCTTTTGCTGCAGAGAAGGATGGGGGAGAGGAAAAACTTACGAAAGTTACGTTGAATGAAGTAGCACATTCTATTTTCTATGCTCCACAGTATGTAGCAATTGAAAAAGGATATTTTAAAGATGAGGGGCTTGATCTAACGCTTATAACTGGCTTTGGGGCAGATAAAACTATGACTGCAGTCATATCCGGCGAGGCGGATATCGGATTTATGGGAGCAGAAGCATCTATTTATGCCTATCAGGAAGGAGCTACTGATCCTGTTGTAAACTTTGCACAGCTTACCCAACGAGCCGGAAATTTCCTTGTAGCAAGAGAAGAAATGCCGGATTTTAAATGGGAAGATCTGAAAGATAAGAAAGTTCTTGGCGGTCGCAAAGGCGGCATGCCGGAAATGGTATTTGAGTATATCCTGAAACAGAACGATCTTGACCCACAAAAGGACCTTTCTATTGATCAGAGCATTGACTTCGGCGCTACTGCTGCTGCCTTTACCGGAGATGATTCAGCCGATTTCACCGTAGAATTTGAACCGTCTGCTACTGCTCTTGAAAAACAGGGCACAGGATATGTTGTTGCGTCTCTTGGCGTTGATTCCGGTTATGTGCCTTATACTTCTTACAGCGCCAAAACCAGCTATATGAAAAAAAATCCTGATATCATGCAGAAATTCACCAATGCTCTGCAGAAAGGTATGGACTACGTTCAGAGCCATACTCCGGAAGAGATTGCAGAAGTAATCGAGCCACAGTTCCCGGAGACGGATCTGGATACTGTTACAACCATTGTAAAGCGCTATTACGATCAGGATACCTGGAAAGAAAATCTGGTGTTCGGACAGGATGGCTTTGAACTGCTGCAGGATATCCTGGAAGACGCAGGTGAACTGAAAGAACGTACACCATATGCAGAACTGGTCAACACAGAATTTGCAAAAAATGCTTCCTGATGATTTGCTTTCTCTGATCCCCCTGTAATTTTAGCCCGATATTCGTGTCTTCTCATCCGTTCCTTCATATTGTCAGAGATTTTTGACTTGATTCAGCCAAACCATAATCTTATATATACTTTGAGTAACAGGTAGTAAAGAAGAACCATATTTTAACTCCAATTTTGAAAAACGCAGACAGAATTTCGTCATTTTGTCCTGCGTTTTTCTCATGCCTTTTGACAGTTTGACGGAATCCCCGAATACTGATTCCGGCTTTTCGTCAGAATGACAAGAAACGAAAAAAATCTTTGTACGATTCTTCCCTAGCCATCCCCCCTCCTTTTCGCTATACTGTCTACAGATGAAAAAAACGAGTAATCAATCAGCAAAAACAATATGAAATAATTTTGGAGGAATAATAATCATGGCAAGCTTATCATTACAGCACATTAACAAAACTTACCCAAATGGTTTCCAGGCAGTTAAAGATTTCAATCTGGAGATCGAAGATAAAGAATTCATCATTTTCGTAGGACCTTCAGGATGTGGTAAATCTACTACACTTCGTATGATTGCCGGTCTGGAAGAAATTTCCGGCGGTACATTAAAGATTGGTGACAAAGTTATGAACGATGTAGAGCCTAAAGACCGTGATATCGCAATGGTATTCCAGAACTACGCTCTGTATCCTCATATGACAGTATATGATAACATGGCATTCGGACTTAAACTTCGTAAAGTTCCGAAAGACCAGATTGATAAAGCAGTTCGTGAAGCTGCAAGAATCCTTGACCTTGAGAAACTTCTTGATCGTAAACCGAAGGCTCTTTCCGGTGGTCAGAGACAGCGTGTTGCTATGGGACGTGCTATCGTACGTAATCCTAAGGTATTCCTTATGGATGAGCCTCTTTCCAACCTGGATGCTAAACTTCGTGTACAGATGCGTATCGAGATTTCCAAGATCCACCAGAGACTGGGTGCTACAATCATCTATGTAACACATGACCAGACAGAGGCTATGACTCTTGGTACCAGAATCGTTGTTATGAAAGACGGTGTTGTTCAGCAGGTAGATACACCTCAGAACCTGTATCAGAAACCAGGCAACTTATTCGTTGCAGGATTCATGGGATCTCCGCAGATGAACTTCCTTGACGCTGTTATCTCCGAAAAAGGTGGCAACCTTATCGCTAAAGTTGGCGAGCATGAACTGGTTATCCCAGCTGCTAAAGCAAAAGCTCTTAAAGATGGCGGCTATGTAGGTAAAACAGTTGTTCTCGGTATCCGTCCGGAAGATATCCATGATTCCCAGATGTTCATCGAAGCTTCTCCAAGCGCACCGATGACATCCGTAGTTAAAGTTTACGAGCTTCTCGGAGCTGAAGTATTCTTATACTTCGATGTAAACGGAACTCAGGTTACAGCACGAGTTGATCCTCGTACAACAGCTAAGACCGGTGATCCGATCAAATTCGCATTCGATATGGAAAAATCTCATTTCTTTGATAAAGAAACAGAACTTACAATCTGCAACTAATTTTCAGGAATCTTTAATAAACCCGGGGAGTTTTCCCCGGGTTTTTATGTTATAATATAGAATTGGCTGCCTGATTACTTCGATCAGACAATTTGCAAGGATTGCTATAAGCTGACTCATACCCCAAAAGAAAGGATTGACCTAATGAAAATACAACAGATTTTACAGAAATGCCTGACAGACTGGAAGAATATCAGCCAGATTGATTTCTGTCTGCTGGATTCTGATAACCATATCTTTCTCTCTACCTGTGATAAAAAACTTCCTGCAGAATCAAAACTGGAAGAATTTCGCCAAAGCAGTGCCCTGTGTGTTTCCAATACAAGCTGCTGCCTGTATAAGATCATGGAGAACCATTCCATCTCCTATATTCTGATCGTATGGGGAAAAGCAGAAAGTACTGCTACCATCGGAGAGCTGGCTGTATGCCAGGTACAGAGTCTCCTGGCTGCCTATGCAGAGAAAAGCGACAAGAATACCTTTATGCAGAATCTTCTCCTTGGTAGTTATTCTGATGTAGATGCCTTTAACTGCGCCAAGAAACTGCACATTGCAACTTCTGTTCAGCGTGCCGTATTTCTTGTGGAAACCAAACAGACCAAGGATGAGAACGCTCTCGCTACGATCCGGAATATTTTCTCTGCCCGTACCAGAGATTTCATCACAGCTATTGATGATACAGGGATTATCATCATCAGAGAATTACAGTCTACAGAAACTTATGAGGATCTGGAATCAATTGCATATATGCTTGTAGATATGTTAAATACAGAAGCAATGACTTCCGCATGGGTTGCCTACAGTAATCTGGCAGAGGATATTTCCAGGCTTCCAGACGCATACAAGGAAGCACATACAGCCCTTGAAGTAGGCAAGATTTTCTACGCAGATAAAAATGTATTCGGATATAACCAGCTTGGAATCGGCAGACTGATCTACCAGCTTCCTGTTTCCATATGTGAAATGTTTATCGACGAGATCTTCAAAGAGGAAACTCTGGATTCTATTGACGAAGAAACCCTGATCACCATCCGTACCTTCTTTGAAAATAACCTGAATCTCTCCGAGACCTCCAGACAGCTTTATGTACACAGAAATACTCTGGTGTACCGTTTCGAAAAACTCCAGAGAAAATTCGGACTGGATATCCGCGCGTTTGAAGATGCACTGACATTTAAACTGGCGATGATGGTTGTGGACTACATAAAATATTCTAAGAATCATCCGTCATAGATTTCTCAGACAATTTGATAACATCCATCTGCGTGATCAAACCGGCAGACTCTTACAGCTACATGGCTACGCGATTCTACACCGAATAACTGCTCCGCAGGGACTTACTTGATTCGGTTAAAAAAGCGTTATATCTTCACCAGAAATCTCTGTTGAAAATAAAACGCTTTTTATTATTTCTTATATATTCTATTTCGCTTCTTTCAGCAGCATCAGATGCTCTTCCGGAAAATGGATATATTTCGGAACTTTTGCATGCGGATCTTCCTCAAAATTTCCTTTGGGGCACATCCACCAGACCGGCTGACAGTCTCCGCCTTTCTTGTTCTTCAGTAAATACTGATGTTCAAAGGTCGTTTCAATATATTCCATAACTTCCACTTCCATGTGGTTCTCTCCGCCTTCAGATGCACCTTTCATCCAGTGACCGCGGATTCCCACATGCGTAACATCATCCGGCACCACATCTTTGGTCTGCAGCATCAGATCCCAGTCCACTGCATAAATACTGTGTTTTCCCATTTTCTGTACAGTTGAGAAATTTTTACACCCTGTCAGTCTGGCTGCCTGCAGAATACCGGGTCGTTCAAAGAGTTTCTTGGTTTCTCCTGTAGTAAGTGCCTGACCGCTGTCCAGAATTGTCAGATGTCCGCAGAACTTGTAAGCCTCATCACGGCTGTGAGTGACCAGAATCATATCACCTGTGTACTCATTAAGAAAGTTCTGCATATCACGCTGCATGATATCTTTCAGATATCCATCCAGTGCTGAGAACGGTTCATCCAGAAGGATGACTTCCGGTTCTCCGATCATCATTCGTGCCAGTGCGACACGCTGCTGCTGACCTCCGGAAAGCTGTCCCGGATAACGTTTCTCCAGCCCGTTAAGCTGATAGCGCTCTATGTAATCTGCCACTTTTGCCTTAAGCTGTTTCTTATCCCCTCTGTATCCGCATGCGATATTCTTCTCTACAGTCATGGTAGGAAAAAGTGCATAGTTCTGAAAAAGATAGCCGACCTTCCTCTCCTGCGGTTTAAGATTGATTTTCTTTTCTGAATCAAAAAGAACTTTATCATTTACAACAATTCTTCCTGAGTCCGGTGTCTGGATTCCTGCAATACAGCGCAGAGTCATACTTTTTCCGCTTCCGGATGCTCCAAGGATCCCCATTGGAGAACCATCACTCTCGAGCTTTACTTTCAGAGTGAAGCCATGAAGTTTCTTCTCAATATCCACACTGACTGCCATTACATCCACCTGCCCATCTTCATTCCCTTACCGGAAACGATATTGATCGCCGCAACGATCACAAATGAAATGATCAAGATCACAACTACCCAGAAACCGGCCATGCCATAATTTCCTGCCGCAGTCTCCGAAGCAATGGCAACGGAAACGGTTCTGGTCTTGCCAAGAATGTTTCCTGCGAGCATGGATGTAGCACCGTATTCTCCGATTGCTCTGGCAAAGGCAAGGACTGTACCGGATGCGATTCCGGGTCCTGCTGTCGGCATGACAACTGTCCAGAAGATTCTTCTGTCACTCATGCCAAGTGTCTTGCCTGCTGCGATCAGATTCACATCCACCTGTTCAAATGCAGCGCGTGCATTTCGATACATCAATGGAAACGCAATTACAGATGCTGCGATCACGCAGCCCTTCCAGGTCTGTACGATCTTAATATCAAAATTATCCAGCAGAAATGCCCCGAACGGACGTCTCAGACTGAACAGCAGAAGCAGAATGAAACCGGCCACTGTCGGGGGAAGTACCAGAGGCATGGTCAGGATACCATCCAGTATGCCTCTGGAAACAGGTTTCATCTTCATTACCAGTCCCGCAAAGAATATCCCCAGAAAGAACGCGATCACAGTAGCCGCGAAACCTGTTTTCAGTGAAATCCATAAAGGACTCCAGTTTATTTCTGCCAGAAATTCACTCATTCTTATTTAGCTTCCTCTGTTGTCTCTGTCTCAGCATTTGTTTCTGTGTCATCTGCTTCTTCTGTTGCTTCTGCATCTTTATCATCTGTTTCGGAAGCATCATCTGCTTTGTATGCTGTGAATCCGTATTTCTCGAATACTTTCATAGCGTCGTGAGATTTGATGTACTCAAGGAATGCTTCTGCAGCTGCTGTATCATCTTCAGATGCCTCTTTGTCTTCGATAAGGCCTACCGGATAGAGAACAGGCGTCTTCAATGCATCTGCCGGAGCTTCTGCGATAACGTCTACTTTATCTGCAACGGAAGCTGCATCTGTAGCATAAACGATACCGATCTCATTACTTCCTTCACTTACTGCAGCAAGAACTTCAGATACATTTTTACCTTCATTGATTTCCATCTTATTTACTTCATCTGTAATTCCAAGATTGTAGAAAATTTCTCTGGAATACTGTCCAACAGGAACGCTGTCACCTGCAAGTGCGATGTTGGCTGCATCTGTGATGTTCTCGAATCCTGTAACTTTTGTTTCTCCATCCTTAGGTTTGATCAGAACGACTTTGTTCTCAAGGATATCTTCTACAGTATCTTTCTTAGCCAGATCTTCGTCTACCAGAGCGTCCATCTGCTTGTCAGCTGCTGAGAAGAAGATATCACAGCGTGCGCCTTCTTCGATCTGTGTCTGTAATGTACCTGAGCTGTCTGCATTGTAGAGGATTTCAACATCAGGATATGTCTCATTGAAGTCTTTCTGGATTTCTTCCATTGCATTGCTTAAGCTCGCTGCGATGAATGTGTTGACTTCACCTTTTAAGTCTGTATCTGCTGCGAAAACTCCTGTGCTGAACATTCCTGCACTCAGTACTCCTGCCATCATTGCTGCAATTAATTTCTTTCTCATGTTTTTTACCGTCTTTCATTCAGTTTTGTTTTGTTTTATTGAGTTTTGTTTTCTTTTGTGTCTATTGTACAAAACTTTTGTATTCTTGTCAATTTTATTTGTATATGTTATCATGTAAATGATAGCAGATTGAAAGCCTTATTTTTATCGGCAAAAACAACTTTCCGGCCTTTGATCGGGTATCAGATAAATTTATAGAAAAAAATAATAAACAGTGAGGTGATTATCATGAAATTAAGTGCACGCAATCAGTTAAAAGGGAAAGTAGTAAGTATCAATAACGGAGCTGTAAACTCCATCGTTTCTATTGATATCGGCGGTGGAAACATTATCACAGCAACCATCTCCTGTGCAGCAGTTGAAGAATTAAACCTGAAAGTAGGTTCTGATGCTTATGCAGTGATCAAGGCTACTAATGTCATGGTAGGTATTGATGAATAAACTTTACACAGCTCAGGAGGTCGCAGACCGTCTGAAGATCAAAAAGACAACGGTCTATGAACTTATCAAGCGCGGTGAGCTGGAATCTTCCAAAATCGGAAAACAACTCAGGGTCAGCGAAGAGCAGTTGACACAGTATCTTAACAGAAGCAGTTCCGGCAATTCCGAAAGCGGGCAGGATATTCCATACACTTCTGTTAATTTTGAACCTGAGAGCTCTCTGCTGAAGAGAGATTATCTGCTTCATTCCAGTGGTATCATTTTAGGCGGCCAGACTTCTGCCGCCCTGGAGCTTCTTCTCGGCAAAATGTCCGCTCATCCTGATGGCCTTCCTGTCCTGCAGTCTCATATGAATGACTATAACGGACTTTATTCCCTGTATTTCGAAAAGGCACATATCGCTGCTACCAGTCTGGATATAGATGATATCCGTCACCTGGTTCCCGGAATCCCGCTGATACTTCTTTCTTTATATAAATACTCTGTCGGCTTCTATGTACAGGCCGGAAATCCTGAGAAGATTTCTTCTGTGGAGGACCTGACGGATCCGAAAGTTGTTTTTATGAATCGTGAAAAGGGAAGTGCCCGCAGGGTTTATCTGGACCGTCTGTTAAAAGAACGGGGAATCTCTTCTGAAAAGATCAGCGGATACAGAAATGAAGCTGTCTCTGATATGTCATCTGCATCTGCTGTTTTTGAGCGCAGAGCAAATGTTGCTTTTGGAGAAGAAATGATCGCACGTTATTTTCCGGGACTTGATTTCGTCCCTGTGACTGATATGCAGATGTATCTGGCAATTCCTGCGGAATCTGTGAGAAAGCCGGGGTTCTCTGCTCTTGTGGAAATTGTACAGTCTGAAGATTTCAAAACTGAGATTCATCATCTGACAGGTTATGATACCTCTTATACCGGCGAAATGATCTGCATATAAGAAACCTGTAACATAATAAAAAGCCCTGCTGTCCGGGATATACGCTTATGACGTACATGCCGCTTATACAGCAGGGCTTTTCTTATACATTATTTACAACCAAGAAGTGTTTTTCCGATAAAGTATCCAAGCACCAGAATACCAAGTGCGATTCTGTACCATCCGAATGCCTTAAAGTCATGTTTCTTTATGTATCCCATCAGGAATTTGATCGCGATAATGGAAACTACAAATGCCACTACCATTCCCACGATCAGGATCATCACCTCTGTTCCTGTGAAAGAGAAACCGAATTTCAGGATTTTCAGAAGACTGGCTCCGAACATGACCGGGATTCCCAGGAAGAAGGTAAATTCTGCTGCTACTGTACGGGAGGTTCCTGCAAGGATACCACCGATAATGGTGGAACCTGAACGGGATGTACCCGGAACTACGGAGAGTACCTGGAACAGACCGATGATGAGTGCAGTCTTAAATGACAGATTTTCCAGATTTGTACAGGTTGCTCTTCTTCTCTTGTTATAATTCTCAATGACAATGAAGAGGATACCATATACGATCAGTGCAATGGCAACTACTACATAGTTATTAAATTTCTCTTCAATGACATCATTAAACGGAAGTGCGATAACAATCGTCGGTATACAGGCTACTATAATTTTAAACCAGAGTACCCATTTCTCTTTATCACAGAACTTCTCCACAAAAGTAAGAATTCCTCTGGATACTGCACCATGCCTGTTAAGCACTGCCTGCTGTTTCTTTGAAATTGGTCTGATATAAAACGGCCACAATTTGTTCCAGTAGAGAACTACAACCGCGAGGATCGCGCCAAGCTGGATCACTACGAAAAACAGATTCTTAAAATCCTCTGTCACATTCAGTTTCAGGAACTCATCCACCAGGATCATATGTCCGGTACTGCTGATCGGGAGCCATTCTGTAATTCCCTCTACAATCCCAAGGAAAATGACCTTTAACAGTTCAATAAAATCCATAATCTTTCCCTTCCTGTTTTCTTTTTTGTTGTTATTCTTATTTACAACGATTTTCAACCGGATCAGACAGGTTTCTGCCAGATAATAAGTAATGCAAAAGACCCACATATATCTATATATCTATCTGACTCACTGTAAATACTCATATGATTATATTACACACCATGCCACTGATACAACTGTAATCTGTATTTTTCCTGCTGATTCTATAAGATAAAAACAGCCGCCTTTTCTCCGACAGAGAAAATTACGGCTGCTTTTCATCATTTCATATTATTTATCAGTTCTTTATCTTCTTGCAATCGTAGCAATATCAATAAGAGATAAATTGTTCAGGTCTGTGTTCTCAAGACTGGTTGCCAGTGCTTCTGCTGTATCCAGAGAAGTAAGGACATTGACACCTGTCTCGATGGCGTTACGTCTGATGACGAAACCATCTTTCTGATGTTCTACGCCCTGTGGTGGAGTATCAATGACAACGTCGATCTTATGACCAAGGATAAGGTCCATAAGGTTCGGTGCAGGCTGCTCCAGCTTATTTGTACGGATAACTTTGATTCCGTTTTCTTTGAGGACTTTTGCAGTTCCCAGTGTAGCATAGATTCTGTATCCAAGTGCTTCGAATCTTCTTGCGATAGGAATGATATCCTGTTTGTCTTCGTCTTTAACAGTGATGATCATGTTTTTGTGTTTCGGAAGACGGATACCAGCTCCGATAAATGCTTTGTAAAGCGCTTCATTGAATGTCTCAGCAATACCAAGGCACTCACCTGTTGACTTCATTTCCGGTCCAAGACTGATATCAGCACCGCGGATCTTCTCAAATGAGAATACAGGCATCTTGATCGCATAGTGTTTTGCTTCCGGCTGAAGTCCCGGTTCATAGCCCATGTCTTTCAGCTTGTATCCAAGGATTACCTTCGTTGCAAGAGGAACAATCGGAATTCCTGTTACCTTGCTGATGTACGGTACAGTACGGCTGGAACGAGGATTAACCTCGATCACATATACATCATCTCCAAGAACAATGAACTGGATGTTGATCATACCGATAACATGCAGTGCTCTTGCAAGACGTCTGGTGTATTCTGCAATTGTCTCTTTTGCTTTCTCGCTGATGGTCTTAGCCGGGTATACGGAAATACTGTCACCGGAGTGGATTCCGGCACGCTCGATATGTTCCATAATACCAGGAATCAGGATATCCTCGCCATCGCATACAGCATCTACTTCGATTTCCTTACCCATCAGGTATTTATCAACAAGGATCGGGTGCTCCTGTGCGATCTGGTTGATCACACCGATATACTCTTCTACGTCCTCATCGCTTACAGCGATTCTCATGCCCTGACCACCAAGTACATAGGAAGGACGAACCAGAACAGGATAACCCAGCTCATTTGCTGCTTTCTTAGCTTCCTCAGCAGTAAATACTGTCTGTCCCTTTGGTCTCGGGATCTCACATTTTTCAAGAATCTCATCAAAGAGCTCACGGTCCTCTGCTGCATCTACGTTCTCCGCAGATGTTCCGAGAATCTTAACGCCCATCTTTGTCAGTGCTTCTGTTAATTTGATAGCTGTCTGACCACCGAACTGTACAACTGCTCCGTCCGGTTTCTCGATATTTACTACATTCTCAACATCTTCCGGTGTCAGAGGCTCGAAATACAGTTTATCTGCAATATCAAAGTCTGTACTTACTGTTTCCGGGTTGTTGTTGATGATGATGGTCTCATAGCCTTCTTTTGCAAATGCCCATGTACAGTGTACGGAACAGAAGTCGAACTCAATACCCTGACCGATACGGATCGGACCGGAACCAAGTACCAGGATTTTCTTTTTATCCGGTGTTGCTACTGCTTCATTCTCTGTGCCTTCATCGCCGTATACAGAATAGTAATATGGTGTTGCTGCAGCAAATTCTGCTGCACAGGTATCAACCATCTTGTATGCTGCTTTGATCTGGTATTCTTCACGAAGAGCTTTAATCTCTTCTTCTGTCTTGCCTGCCAGACGTGCAACGATGTAGTCCGGGAATTCCATGCGTTTTGCTTCAAGGAGAAGCTCTTTTGTGAGCTTTCTGGTCTTAAGAGCATTTTCCATGCCTACAAGGATTGCAATCTTATCGATAAACCAGATATCAATCTTTGTGATGTCGTGAAGCATGGACTGTGGCATACCACGACGGATTGCTTCTGCAATCTTCCAGATTCTGCGGTCATCTACGATTTCCAGCTCTGCAAGGAGTTCCTCGTCTGTAAGCTGTGTGAAATCATAGGACATCAGACTGTCTACGTGCTGCTCAAGAGAACGGATGGCCTTCATCAGGGCACCTTCGAAGTTATGGCAGATACTCATAACCTCACCTGTTGCCTTCATCTGAGTAGTAAGGGTTCTCTTTGCAGTAATAAATTTATCAAATGGAAGTCTCGGGATCTTAACTACGCAGTAGTCAAGCATTGGCTCGAAACTTGCATATGTTTTTCCTGTGATCGCATTCGGGATCTCATCCAGTGTGTAACCCAGGGCAATCTTTGCTGCAACCTTTGCGATCGGGTAACCTGTTGCCTTACTTGCAAGTGCAGAGGAACGGCTTACACGCGGGTTTACCTCGATTACACAGTATTCAAAGCTGTCCGGTTTCAGAGCGTACTGAACGTTACATCCACCTGTGATTCCAAGTTCTGTGATGATGTTCAGGGCTGAAGTACGGAGCATCTGATATTCTTTATCTCCCAGTGTCTGAGATGGAGCAACTACGATAGAGTCACCTGTGTGGACACCAACCGGATCAATGTTCTCCATGTTGCAGACTGTGATGCAGTTTCCTGCGCTGTCACGCATTACTTCATATTCAATCTCTTTCCATCCTGCGATGCAGCGCTCTACCAGAACTTCACCTACACGTGAAAGACGAAGACCATTCTCCAGGATTTCACGAAGTTCATATTCATTATGAGCGATACCGCCGCCGCTTCCACCGAGTGTGTAAGCAGGACGGAGAACTACCGGATAACCAATGGTGTTTGTAAATGCAAGACCATCTTCTACTGTTGTAACAACCTTGGATGCTGCGATCGGCTCACCGATCTTCTCCATGGTGTCTTTAAATTCCTGACGGTCCTCCGCTTTCTTGATTGTCTGGGCAGTTGTACCGATCAGTCTTATATTGTGTTCTTTGAGGAAACCTTTCTCATCCAGCTCCATGGCAAGGTTTAATCCCGCCTGGCCGCCCAGTGTAGGAAGGACACTGTCCGGTTTCTCTTTCAGGATAAGCTGTTCTACTACTTCTACTGTCAGAGGCTCGATATAAACTCTGTCAGCGATATCTTTATCTGTCATGATGGTTGCAGGGTTGGAGTTAAGAAGAACAACCTCAATGCCTTCTTCCTTCAGGGAACGGCATGCCTGTGTTCCTGCATAGTCAAACTCTGCTGCCTGGCCGATGATAATCGGGCCGGAACCAATTACAAGTACTTTTTTAATGTCTTTATTTCTTGGCATTATTTATTTCCTCCCATCATATCCATAAATCTGTCAAACAGGTAACTGGAATCCTGCGGTCCCGGGCATGCTTCAGGATGGAACTGTACTGTAAAGATATTCTTTCCTTCGTATGCCATACCTTCGTTTGTGCCGTCATTGACGTTAACGAATGCAGGTTTTGCAATGTTTTTCTCTTCAAGTCCCTCAGCATCTACTACATAGCCATGGTTCTGTGAAGAAATGTAAACACGTCCTGTTGCAAGGTCTTTGACCGGATGGTTTCCGCCTCTGTGTCCGTATTTCATCTTATGGGTATCTCCGCCTGTTGCAAGTGCCATCAGCTGATGTCCAAGACAGATTGCAAAGATCGGAACTTCAGAATCATATAATTTTTTTATTTCCTTTATAATAGAAGTACATTCCTTTGGGTCTCCAGGGCCGTTACTTAACATAATGCCATCCGGATTTGCCTCCAGGATCTCTTCCGCAGGTGTCAGTGCCGGATAAATTGTAACCTCACATCCTCTTTCATTCAGGGAACGTGCAATGTTTCTCTTTGCTCCCAGGTCAAGAAGTGCTACTTTCGGACCGTCGCCTTTTAAAATCTCTTTCTCGCGGCATGTTACCTTCTCTACTACCTTACCTGTTGTATATGCTTTTAACTGGGGGATAATTGTATCTAAATCATAATTTTCATTGACGGTGATCATACCGTTCATGGTACCTTTCTCACGAAGGATTTTCGTTAAGGCTCTGGTATCAATTCCGGCAATACCTGGAATATCATGCTTTGTTAAGAAATGCTGAATCGTGTCCACGCTTCTGAAATTACTTGGGACACGGGATAATTCGCGGACAATAAAGCCGTCCACCCATGGCTTTGATGACTCCTGGTCATCATAACAGATTCCGTAATTCCCAATGAGGGGATAAGTCATACATACTGCCTGTCCTGCATAGGAAGGGTCGGTCATTACTTCCAGATAACCGGTCATGGAAGTATTAAAGACGATTTCGCTGATAACGTCTCTCGTTGAACCAATGCTTGTACCTTTGAACACATGGCCATCTTCTAATATCAGAAATGCTTTCATACAATCTCCCTTTCTTATCTTTATATTGTGTCTATCACTTATTTTTTCCTAAATCTTCAAGATTGTATCACAGCAAAGTGCTTTTTTCAACCTTATAAGGTACTAAAAATAATTAAGTTGATATTAAAAACTTTTTTGTAATTTCAGGCAGATCCAATCACATGCATTCACTGCTTTCTCACATCCAAATACCTCTATAAAATTTAAATCATCCTCTTCTCTGTGCAACTCTACACCGGATAACTGCTCCGCAGTTTATCAGAAGAAGCTTACACTTCTACGTAACAAATTGTGCGTTTTGAGGATACTGTAAAAAAAATTAAAAAAATTTCAAAAAAGCTATTGACTTTTATCCATACATCGGTTATTATAAATGAGCAGTCGCGAGAGAGCGATTGATAAATAAGAAATGCAGAAGTGGCGGAATTGGCAGACGCGCAGGCTTCAGGTGCCTGTGGTAGCAATATCGTGTGGGTTCAAGTCCCATCTTCTGCATTATTTTTTTACTCAAAAAGGAAACTGATACAGTTTCCTTTTTTTCTGTTCTTATGATACAAAAGACATCAGATAACGGTAAATCTTCCATGTGGTTTCATTATCGTAATGAGTTCCGTCTGTTGTCTTATATCCCTGCTTTTTCAGATAAGAATAAAGATCTGCATATTTCGCACCGGCAACTTCTTTTTTCATTCTGGCATTGAAATCTTCGATTTCCTCATTTGTTACATAAG
The DNA here is from genome assembly GCF_025148125.1 of Blautia wexlerae DSM 19850. Taxonomy (NCBI): domain Bacteria; kingdom Bacillati; phylum Bacillota; class Clostridia; order Lachnospirales; family Lachnospiraceae; genus Blautia; species Blautia wexlerae. The sequence goes on along the minus strand of NZ_CP102267.1, from coordinate 634,253 downwards.
GATCTTTGGTTACCTGTCCCACTGCCACAATATAGACATCCGCTCCCTGCGCTTTCCATTTTGGAATCTCCTCATTCAGCAGACTGATATAATTGGAAATATTGTATACATCATTAACACCAAGCCAGACAAAAATATCTTCATTTCCTTTCATCTGCTCCTGCAAGGTCTTCAGGGCAGTATCTCTAAGCCATTTATACCCCATTCCAACCTCACATATCCATGTAATGTTATCGTTCTCCACAACATCTTTCATCATATCTGTTCTGGAATCTCCGATCATAATAGTCTTTCGCATTACCGCCTCTGCCGGATCACTCAGTTCAGAATATACAACATTTCCCTGATTTCGTACATATGCCCGTATTCTGTAATAATAAGTCTTTCCTGAAACAGTACCTGTATCTGTATAACTGAATGTTATATTGCCGGAAACTATATTGATTCTTTTATATCCTCTGTCCTCGGATTCTGACCGGAATATCTGATATCCTTCTGCAGTTTTGATTTTTTTCCATTTGATCAGGGTTCCGCTTTCTTCTCTCACTCTTATCCGGGTGATCACAGGTTTTCCGGGAGCTGTTTTTATCTCCAGTGCTTTCGATGATGGGCTGTACAGAGTTTTGTTTCCCTGTTTCAGATAAGAACGTATCTTATAAGTGTAGAGCTTATCTTCAGAACCTGTCAGTGTAAAACTGGTAATGTTCCTGTTCTTGATCCTTCCCACGCATTTGTATTTCCCGTAGGCTTTATAATACAGAAAAATCTGATAGCCGGAAGCCTTCTTTACTTTATTCCAGTTCAGAGTCACTCTGTTTCCGGTTGCTGTTCCGGACAATACCGGTGTTTCCGGTTTTGCAGATGCTGCGGATGCCGATACTGTTCCAAACAGCATTACCGCTATCAACCAAAATAAAGAGAAACTCTTTCTGATATATTTCACATGACATTCCTCCCATCTATAACAATTCATCTATAGCAATACCGGACTGTCCACAGTATTTTACGGAATTGCCATAATCAAAGAGCCGGCTCTGTAAAAGATATCTGCTCTCACATCGCCGGCTTGATTTTATACTGTTCTCAATTATTTTTGTATTATTTGACTTTCACGCTCTTCACTGCACTGTAACCTGTATATACCTTGGCAGATCCTACCATCTTATATGCGCGTGCTCTGAAATAATAAGTTTTACCACTTGTCAGTTTTGTCCTATTTGCGGTCAGCTTTGTAGTTCCTTTTACAACCGTACCCTTCTGGGATTTCCTGGATGATCCACAGTAAACATCATATCCGTCTGCACCTGCAACAGCCTTCCAGCTTACGGTTGCCACACCTTTTTTGGTGGACTTCACAGAGATTGCCGGCTTTGTACCTGTTGCTGTAGCTTTCACTTCTGCGGAATTTGACCAGGATCTGAGATTCTTATTGGCATCTTTTACCTGTACAGTTGCTGTAACTCTGTATGTGTAGGCTGTTCCTGTAGAAATCACATTATCTGTGTAATCTTCTCCGAACTCTGCGTCAGCCAGATCACCATTATCCCATGTTTTAACAGTTTCATATGCACCGTTGCCTGTTTTCTTCTCCAGTTTGTAAGAAGCATCATCTGTACTGGAACCAACGTTTACCACGATCTGATCCCATGTTGCAGATGTGATAGATGCAGTTGCCTTCAGCATTTTGACCTTGGATGAAACTCCTGCATCACAGCTGAACTGCTGAGGTACGGCAATCCATTCCGGTGTAAAGTCAATAGAAGATGTCTTACTCAGTGAGTTTCCGTCAAGGTATAAGGAAACTACCTGAGATCCTTCCTTGCTGTTTTCCAGTTTCAGATTTGTGATCTTATTATTTCTAAGATCAAGGATTCCCTGAAATCCGGCACAGTTAAATGAAGTGATGGCATTATTGGAGGCATTGACTTCTGAAAGACTCTTTACATAATCAGTATCTCCGATGTTCAGTCCTGCATTTGCCTGTGTGGTAAATTTATTGGAGCTTGCATCTACGAAATCCAGGTTCTTCAGATATTTCTTGGAAGGCATTACTACCTTTGTCAGTTTATTGCTTCCATACTTCACTACACGAAGATTTGTGCATTTGCTGAGATCCAGAGTTCCTGCAAGACTGTTATTACTCAGATTCAGATATGCAACTTTTGTATTCTTTGTAATATTTACAGAAGTAAGTTTGTTATTTGCCGCAAACAGATCTGTCGCATAGGTAAAACTTTCAATACCTTTCAGGTTGGAAATTCCAAGTCCTGAAACATCGATCGTCTTGGCTGCTTTGATCTCTGCCGCTGAAAGCATCTTATCCTTGTCTGTATCAATATTGTCCAAAATATACTGGCGGAACTTCGCATCCGGGAAGTTCGCTGAACTGACTGCTACTGCTGATGATGCTTCAGCAGCATCAGACTGAAATTCAGATCCGTCCTCTACATCCGGAGCTTCCTCTTCTGCTGCGTCAACAGACTGTTCTTCTACTGTTGATGTATCATCACTAAAATCAGCAGCCTGAACACTGATACCAGAAGTCATCATAGCTGCACTGATCATTCCTGCGACTAATAACTGATTTAATTTTCTGTTTTTCATCTTTCCCTCTCCTGTTCTTAATTTTCATACTTTTTGATACGATATAAAATTATCATATTTCATATCAATTTGCAATATATTTTAATTATACTGTAATTATCTGGTAAATCTGTAAAAATAATTTACCCTGCAGTTACTTACTTCTCTTCCATTGTTTCTTTTTCCACTGGTGTTTCTTCCACCGGCTGTTCCTGTGCTGGTTCTGTTTCTGCTGCTTTCTCTGTCTCTGGTTCTTCCGGCTGTAATTCTTCTGCCGGTGTTTCTTCCGGCTCATTACTCCCATCTTCATCTTCATCTGAAGATACAGTGTCATTTTCCACATTCTTCGCCGGTTCCGGAGTCGGGCATGGCGTTCCGCAATACGGACAGAAACTTACATTAATATCTACCTCCCGCTCGCAGGACGGGCAGATTTTCTCTCCTTTCAGGTTCGCCGCATTATCCTTATACTCCCTGATTTTCAGATAATGCTGATCAATCTCCTGACATAAAGCACTTAACTCACTATCAATTCCATCACCCTGAGAATGTCGTCTGTAAACAATATCACCGATATCAACTTTGATTTTCTCAATAATGCGCTCTTCTCCTGTGATTTTACTTCTTATCTTCTGCGCCTCGATCGTCTGCTCTGCGCGGGCACCTAATTCTCTTGTTGTCTTTCCCAGTTCCTTCGTTGTTTTTGAAAATGTCTTAACTAATCCATCAAAAAAATCTGTTCCCATAATATTTACTCCCTTCCATTATTGTCCTCATAATGCAAGAACAAAACTATTTTAATTAATGACTACCCTCCAGCAGGATCGGCTCCTGTCCGCGAAGAAGGATCTTCGGACCACCGTTTCCTTCTATGTATTCTCTTGTGATCACAACCTCTCCTATGCTGTCATCTTTCGGAATCTCATACATGATATCCAGCATATACTCTTCCAGTATCGCGCGAAGTGCCCTGGCACCTGTATCTCTCTCCAGTGCTTTCGCAGCAATTGCATGAAGCGCCCCGTCTTCAAATTCCAGTTTCACTTCATCCAGTGCAAGAAGTTTCTGATACTGTTTAAGAATCGCATTCTTCGGCTCCTGCAGGATCTTCACAAGCATATCCTCATTCAATCCGTCCAGAGTAAAGATGATTGGAAGTCGTCCGATAAATTCCGGAATCATTCCAAAACTGCGGATATCCTCCACTGTTACTTTCTGAAGCAGATGAGGATCATTATCATATTTATCCTTCAGGTCTGCATAAAAACCGATAGATGCCTGCTTGTTCAGCCTTTCTTTAATGATATTCTCCAGATCAGGAAAAGCGCCGCCACAGATAAACAGAATATTACGTGTATTAACAGTTACAAGCGGTACCATTGCGTTTTTGCTGTTTGCACCTACAGGAACTTCCACCTCACTTCCCTCAAGAAGCTTCAGCATTCCCTGCTGCACTGCCTCACCACTGACATCTCTCTGGTTGGTGTTCTTCTTCTTGGCAATCTTGTCAATCTCATCAATGAAAATAATACCATGCTCGGCACGCTCCACATCATTATCTGCCGCTGCCAGAAGTTTGGAAACAACGCTCTCTATATCATCGCCAATATAACCGGCTTCTGTAAGAGAAGTGGCATCTGCAATTGCAAGCGGCACATCCAGAAGTTTCGCCAGGGTTTTAACCAGATAGGTTTTACCGCATCCGGTTGGTCCGATCATCAGCATATTAGATTTCTCAATTTCAATCTCATCCATTGTATCTGTTGCCACACGTTTATAGTGATTGTAAACCGCTACAGACATTACTTTCTTGGCTTTCTCCTGACCGATCACATACTGGTCAAGGGTTTCTTTGATCTTATGGGGAGCAGGAATATTTTTCAGATCCAGAACCGGTTTTTCCTGTTTCTTTTTCTTTTTTTCTTTCTTTGGCTGCTGCACCGGATTCTGGAAGCTGCCCAGATCGATCATACTCACATTCGGCATATTCAACAGGTCAGAATAATTGAACTTACCCTCATTAAACTGCTGATTCATAGAATTAAAGCTCTTCTGCATACAATCTGTGCAGACATGTATGTTATTGGGAAGTTCGATCATCGGACCGGCCTTGCTCTCAGGTCTGCGGCAGAGAAAACAGAATTTTTCGGATTTGTTTCTCTTTTTCTCTGTATCTTCGCTGCTGTCTATTATTTCATCATCATTATAGTTCTCGCTCATAATGACTCCTTTCTATATCCTCTTATTCGTAACAGTACAGTGCTCCTGCAGGATAGCAGGCTGCTGGATCATTACGCTTATTTAACTGAATTATATCATACAATTCCCTTATAACAAAATGAAAGTTTTATAAACACAAAAAGAATCGTTACTGTTGTTACTGTTCACACATCACTATCCCGCGAGGTGTTTTGGCATGAATATGCCAAAATCCCGAGACATACAAGCCAAAATTCCATTGCCGCAGGCAATCTGGAATGAATTTTGGCTAAGTTACAGTGAACGGAGTGAACAGTAACTTACTGTTCACTGATAATATATAAAAGACACCGCCGCATGGGCGATGTCTTTTGTTTTATTCATTGTCCGGTCTGGTGCCGAGAGTCAGCTCTATAGTATTTTCTTCATATTCCCCATTAGTGGCTCTTGCAATAACTGCCTCAATCTTCTCTCCCGATTTATAATACTGCAGTTTATCCAGCAGATCATCACCATCACTGACTTTCTGTCCGTCGAATTTTACGATGATGTCGCCTTTACAGATACCTGCTTCCTGTGCCGGAGAATCATCCTCCACACTTCTTACAAAGGCGCCTGTGGGCATATTATACATCTCAATTGCCTCTGTGGTCAGATTGGCAAGACTTACTCCCAGATATCCTTTTTTGCTGCTGTCTACTTTCTCCCTGGTCTCACGATTCATCAGTTCTTCCAGAATAGGCTTTGCCTTGGAAATAGGAATGGCATATCCCATACCTTCTACAGCACTGTCTGCGTATTTTGCAGAATTGATGCCGATCAGCTCGCCTTTCATCTTCAAAAGTGCACCACCACTGTTACCCGGATTGATTGCCGCATCCGTCTGGATCAGTCCTGTACTGTTCGTTCCGTCATCTGTAGAAATCGTCCGGTTCAATGCACTTATCCAGCCTGATGTTACAGACTGACCATATCCAAGCGCATTACCGATCGCAACTACCTGCTGCCCTACTGCCAGATCATCCGAACTTCCTATCTGAGCAATCTTGATCTGATTTAAAGTGTCCTCAGGGATATCCGATTTCTTCACCGCAACTACTGCCAGATCATTATCAGCATCTGTACCCTTAATCTTGGCACTGACCGCATCCTCTACATTCAGATCTCCATTATCTCCCGCATTCACAGTCTCTGTCTCTGCATTTGCCACATCATCCCCTATAAAGCAGACACTCAGAGTTGTAGCTCCATCCACCACGTGATTATTCGTTGCGATCAGAAGCTCATCATCATTATCTCCAACGATAATCCCTGAACCTGTTGACGCACTCTTATATTGGTGGGAACTATATCCGAAAAAGCTTGGTATTTCCTGAACACTGACCGTAGTGATCGCAACTACAGAAGGCATGGAAGCCTGAGCCACTGCTGCTACTGTTCCATTCTCAGAGTCAGACAGCACCTTATCGGCAGTGCTGTCATCTGATGCCGTTTCCTGAAGATCCACACTGTCTGTAGTTTTAATCTGCACCGAAGACTTACCTGTATTCAGGAATCTGTCTGCTGCAAAATTTGCCGCCTGAAATACAACTGCCGCCACCAAGCCAAAAATCACAGCCAATGCGATTGTCGCCCCTGCTTTTTTCTGAAAAGAATTCTGATTTCTTCTGTGTCCAGAGGGACCGGATGGTTTCAAAACAGTTCCCTGTTCTTCATGGAACTGATAATGTTCATATCTGGGCTGCTGACCGGAATCATCTGTTTTTTCACCCAGGTTTCTTTCATCATTCATGTAATCTGCTCCCTTCTGTTCCTGTATTACTGTTTATCGGAACACTCCCCGAAATAAACAATGATCTGTAACTGTTTTATTTCTGCACAGTTACAGCAATTCTTCTCCTGAACTCTGGAATCAGTATATCAATTAATTGTGTTCAAAATGTGACAATTATCGTAAATTGGCGTGTCTTAAGGTTATCCGCTTACCTTTATTTTCTGTTCCAGTAATATGGACTCATGGTACATGCAAGAACAACTTTCCGGGGAAGTTTTCTGTATCTTTTCCCCAGGAAATATCCTGCATATTTCATTCCGCTCTGCCAGATCAGCTGAGGAATCAGCCAGAAGTGTCCCGTTCTTATCAGATAGCCCAGGCTTCTTTTTACCAGACGGATTCCCTCTCCCTCAGAAGGTACTCCTTCAAAAATTTCCGGATGCTCTGCCTGGGATACTCCCAGATCGAAGTTTCTGTGAAACTGCTGCCTTCCGGAATAATTATGGGAATGATACACTCTCGCATCTGCCGCATAGACAACTGAATAGCCTTTCTGAATCATTGTTCCGGCACAGATCATATCTTCATTGAAAATCGCCCGCTCTGTAAAACCGCCTGTTTTCAGATAAATCCCTTTATCATAGGCCGCACACACATTAGAACAGAAATAGGTCTTGATCCCGTACTTATCAATATCAGCCAGCGACTTTACCGAGGACTGCTCCGGATAATTAAAAGAACGGGTATAACGTTCCAGAAAGCGACAGTCTGCCCTGGGTAATTGTCTTGCATAGGCTGCTCCTGCACCCGGATTTTCACTGACAGCACAGACAAGATTTCCAATTACTTTTCTGTCAGCAGGGAGAGCATCCTGTGTCATAAAGATCATAATATCTGCATTCGAAAGTTCTGCCGCCCTTTTTCTGGTTCCGCCATGATCAAAATCCTTCTGTTCCAGGTGATGAACCTCAAGGGTCGGACATTTCTCCCATTCTCTGTTCCAGTACTGCTCTCCCGTATTCATAACCAGAATCCTGCGGGGACGGTATTCCTGTTCTTCCAGCCTGTGCAGCAGTTCTCCAAATTCTCTGCCGGGACGATAGGCAGGAATGATTACATCAACTGTCGCAGTGTCATTATATTTTTCCTTATGCGTCATCCTCAACACTCCTTATCTGAAAAGAGGACCATCCTTTCCAACAGATGGTCCTCTTTTCTATTATTTATATTTTTATAGCAGTTCCCTGTTACTGTTCTTCAGAACTTGCTCCGGAATCTGCTGCTGAATCATCGCTGAATCCATCGTCGCCGCCGGTCTCATCTCCACCGGTGTCATCGCCGCCGTCGTAGTCTCCACCACCAGTGTCACTGCCGGTGTCATCGCCGCCATTATCATAACTGCCGTCATCACCACTGTTATCATAATCGCCACCGCCGCCATAATCTCCGCCGCCATTATCATAACCGCCATCATAACCACCGTTATCATAATCATTGTCATAATCATAATCGCCGCTGTTATCCGTACTGCCGGAGGTATTATCGCCGGACCATACAAAAGTGTCATTTGCATTTGTGGTATCAGTGTCCTGTGTCGTAGTCTTGGCTGCATCATCCAGCTTACTTTCTCCGCCGACGATCTCAAGTATCTTATTACTGCGGGCCACTACCTCAGAAGACGGAGTATAATCCTGATCATCATACAGGAACTTGTGAAGTTCAACTACATTGTTCTCAAGATCAGTAGGAACAATAATACTTCCCTTGATATTAGAGAATTTAAACTTCTGCGGGAATCCCGTGCTGTCTGTAAATTTATATCCGATCAGAGTTGGAATAAGTCCCAGAATATCCTGCTTTGAAAGAGATGTTGTAACCATCGGGAATACATCATCCATAATCTTAAAGATAGAAGAAAGACCTGCTATCTTCGCCTTATCAAAGAGCATTCCAAGTACTCGTCTCTGACGCTCTGTACGTCCCATATCCAGACTTGCAGTATAACGGATACGGCAATAGGATGTCGCCTGTACGCCGTTCAGATGATAAGTTCCTACAATTGCTTCCTGATCTTCCGGCTTTGGCTCCGGTTTCTCGAGCGGAGTGTAGTCTTTTCCTGTCAGCTTGGATGTTTCCACGCAATAGTTATTCATATGTTCAATTTCCGCATAAGATAACGGAATATCAAGACCGCCAAGATCATCTATCACTTCTACAAGTGCGGAAAAATCAGCCGTCGCATAATCGGAAATATCCAGATCCAGGTTTGTATTTAACATGGTGATCGCCTGTTCCGGACCACCCAGCGCATAGGCTGCATTTGCCTTCGTATAGGTATCATCTCCAACATTGAGAAGTGTATCTCTGTATACGGAAACCATACGCACTTCTTTTGTATCATTGTTTACACTCACAATGATCATGGTATCACTGTTCTGTGCAGAATACTGGGAGCCTTCCCCTCTGGTATCAATACCAAACAGCACATAGGTCTTGTATCCTGTCATCTTTGGTGCTTCCTGGTTTACGACTATTTTTTCCTTTTTCAGTTCCGGCTGCTCGATCTTATCCAGCCTGGAAGAAATCTGTCCATACACATACAGCCCGCCAATAAACAGCAGCAGTACAATGATCTCAAGCACAAACAGTACTTTTTTCTTTTTTCCTGGTTTAGCCATGACTTTTTCCCCTTATCTTAATATGCATTTTTGTTTATAAATCCCTTGAAAAATGTAAGGAATATAATCTTGATATCCAGCCCTATGCTCCAGTTTTCAATGTAATAAAGGTCATATTCGATTCTTTTTCTTATGGATGTGTCTCCGCGGTAACCATTCACCTGAGCCCAGCCGGTAAGTCCCGGGCGAACCTGATGTTTCACCATATATCTCGGGATTTCTTCTCTGAATTTCTCTACAAAAAACGGCCGCTCCGGTCGTGGTCCCACAAGGCTCATGTTACCCTTCAGTATGTTGAAAAGCTGTGGCAGTTCATCAATACTGGTGTGACGCATAAACTTTCCGATGGGTGTTACTCTTGGGTCATTCTTTACTGTCCATGCCTTCTTCTCTTCCGATTCCGGCTGTACTTCCATGGAACGGAACTTATACATCCGAAAAGTCTGGTTATGAAGTCCAACCCTCTCCTGTTTATAGATCAGTGGTCCCGGTGATGTCAGCTTAATGATAGCACACATTAACAGCATCAGCGGTGAGGTTACTATGATTCCAACAATAGATCCTGCAATGTCCATCGCCCGCTTGACCAGTGCATTGAATGTATTGTTCAACGGTACATAACGGATATTGATAACCGGAAGTCCCAGTATATCTTCTGTGTATGGTTTTGTCGGAATGATCTTATTATAATCCGGGATAAACTTGGTGTGTACTCCGGATTTTTCACACAGTGCTACAATCTCTTCCAGGCGGTAATATTCACTTAAGCCCAGAGTGATCGCTATTTCATCCAGCCGGTTCTCCGGAAGTATTATATTCAGATTGGCAATCCTTCCAAGAACTTTGATTCCCTTGTACTCTGTTCCTGCCGGAACATTGTCATCCAGTATTCCGCGGATCACATATCCCCACTGAGGATTGGCAAGAACTCTGTCAATGTATTCCTCTGCTGCGCGGCTGTATCCCACACAGATCATCTGTTTCTGATTCAGTCCCTTCTCTCTCATATCTCTCAGAAGAGCGAAAATCAACATTCGGGCACACCACTGAAGCACAATATTGATTACATAAAACATAATATAAGTAGAACGGGAAAAATCGCTCTCATCTATCATGTAAAATGTAAACATCAGAATAAGGAGCCCAAGCGAGTTGGCCTTTACAATATTAGCCAATACAAGCCGACGCCCCTGCATCCGCATGGGAGTATACAATGTGAAAGCCTGATACAACAACAGATAAACCGGTACAATAAAAACCAGCATCAGCATATACTGCTGAAAGCTTCTGGTTCTGACTGCTGTTGCTGCCATAGGACCAACAAAACGGATCAGCCATGCCAGAAAATATGACAGTACCAGTACAATTGCATCAATGATCATATGGAGACGACTGAAATTCTTTTCATTGTCCTTTAGCAATCTTTTGTCACCTCATTTTTTTATCGTTTCTATATTATAATAGTTGTTTTATAAAAGCAATAAAAATTTATCTTTCTTTCTTATCATCCGCACAAACGCCTGAAGATATTCACCCACAATTCAACTTGAATCCTAAAATAGTTTGACAGATTTTGAAATTTAAAAGGTATTTTATGATTTTTTTTACTGATCTGGAATCCATTCTTAATTCCCGCAATATACTCTCTTCCGAATCCTTTCAGCGTAAAAAACAGAATTTTGATTCCAAATCCTGCAACAAGAAACGGAAGATTGATAATAATCTGTAACACCGGCATATTTTTGTATATCAGATAAATATTATTTCTGGAAGAATACCGGATCTTGAACTGATTATATCTGGATCCGCTGGTACCGCTTCCCACATGGTATACCATAGCATCAGGTGCATACCAATTTTCATATCCGTAGATCCTGGCCCGGTATCCCACATCCATGTCCTCCAGATATGCAAAATGTTCTTCGTCAAAATATCCCAGTTCATCAAAGATCTTCTTTCTGTAAATAGCAGCTCCTGCGCAGGAAGCAAAAATCTTCTCTTCCTTTTCATAGGTATGGATATCTTTCCCCTTACCTCTTGCATAAGCCCATCCAAGCGCGCAGTAATAGTTTCCTGCATCATCCAGCCTGTCCCTGTCATGAAACTGAATCATTCTGGCAGCACAGGAGAAAGCTTTGGGATGCCTTTTGATGGCTGACAGCATTTCTTCTATAAAATTCTCCGTTACTTCAATATCATTGTTTAAAAGCAGTACATAAGGTGAGCGTGATGCTCTGATCCCTTCATTGACCGCTTTACAGAATCCGAAATTCTCCGGCAATTCGATCAGATGGACCCATGGATACCTTGCAGCAACAAAGGCACAGCTTCCGTCATTGGATCCATTATCCACAAGAATTACATCAAAATTGCTTACAGTCTGACACTCCAGACCTGCAAGTACGCCATCCAGATAAGCCATCCCATTAAAATTCGGAATGATCACTGATACTTCCTGCATGATTTCCTCCCTGTCTTCTCTTTTTTATGTCCTGCTTCTGTCTCCATTCCCGGGATTGGCTTCAGAGAATAATTCCATTTGGTAAGAGACAGGTTTTTGTTATAACAGGGATCTCCGTTTTTGAGAATGTCTATCCAGTGACATCGCATATATTCAATCTCCGTCTGAAAACGGCGCACTTTCTCCTTGCTGTCTTCAGCTCCTCTGGTCTTTGATTCCATATGATAAAGCTTCGCATAGGGATCATATACGATCAGATAGCCGTTTTTTCTTACTTTCAGGCAAAGATCCACATCATTAAATGCCACAGCCAGTTCTTCTGTAAATCCTCCTGCCTGCTCAAAAACCTCTTTCTTCATCAACAGACAGGCGGCAGTCACTGCACTCATATCCTGAAGAAGGGATGCCTTATGCAGATAGCCGGTACGGTCCGCAGGCATATCTACGAACATATGCCCCGCAATACCGCCCATTCCGATCACACATCCTGCATGCTGGATTGTATTATCCGGATAAATGAGCTTTGCTCCGACACCGCCCACTTCCGGACGCTGACACACTCCAAGCATTTCTTCCAGCCAGTCCGGATTGATGGATTTTACATCATTATTCAGGAAAAGCAGATATTCTCCCTTTGCATGCGCCGCAGCAAAGTTATTGATGGCAGAATAATTAAATTCTTTTCCCCATCTCAAAAGATGGATCTTACGGTTTCCGGAAAGCTCTTTATAATATCGGAAAATCTCATCAGTAGTACTGTTATTCTCCACGATTATGATTTCAAAATTCTGATAACCGGTATTCTTCTCCAGCATTTCCAGACAGGTCTGAAGGGTCTCTTTCTCGTCTTTGTTTGGTATGATAACAGACACCAGAGGTTTTCCCTGCACCGGATATTTCACCCGGTAAAAGCCCAGATCCTGTGTATGGCTTACCTCGCCTTTTGTACCTGTTCTCTCAAGATGAGCTTCTATTGCTCTCTTGCCGGCTTCAAATGCGTACATTTTACTGGCAGGATTATCTGCAGTGGAGGCTTTGTGTGTTCTCCAGTGATACAGGATTTCCGGAACATGTAAAACCTCTCCGGCATTCTCCGTACAGCGGAAGATAAAATCGTAATCCTGAGCTCCGTCGAATTCTTTTCGGAAACCTCCGGCCTTTTCTACAATACTCTTTCGCACTACAAAAAAGTGGCAGATATAATTATTGGAACGCAGGAGATCCAGATTAAAATCCGGTTTCAGATGTGGCTGAAAATGCTCGTCCAGTTCTGTTGTAACCTTATCCTCGTCTGTATAAAGCGCATCTGCCTGCGGATGATCCTGCAGTATTTTCACGATCTCATATAATGCATTGGGTGCCAGCAGGTCATCATGGTCAAGAAGCCCCACAAATTCACCTTTTGCCATTGCAAACGCGCGGTTTGTGTTCTCTGCAATGCCAAGGTTCTCTTTGAGATTGCAGAATCTTACCCGGGAATCTCCGGCTGAATATTCTGCCAGTACTTTCTGCATCTCCTCATTGTCCGGACTTGCATTTACGATACACAGCTCCCAGTTTGAATAAGTCTGAACGATCAGTGATTCTATCATCTGTCTCAAAAATTCTACAGGTGTCTGATAAGCCGGAACTGCAATGCTGATCAGCGGTGAATAATCAAATTTCTGTTTCCTCTGTATTTCCAGTGTTTCCTCCGTCGGAATGTAAGCCCGGTACCATGGACCATATGGTACTTCTTCCGGTTCAAAACGTTCATGCAGCCTGATCCAGAATTCCTTTGGTCCATAATGCTTCATGTAGCGGAACCCTTTCCGGATCGTATAGGGGGAAAGCTTCCTGAACATTTTCGTCCACTGGATTTTTCCTCCTGCAGATGGTTTTTTACTCATATGATAACCTCGATTTTTACTATGATTTTTTATTTTAACATTGTATGATATTTTTTGCAAGAAAGGAGAGAAATGTGTTATACTGTTATTGTTTTTATGGTTACTGTTCACATACAATGAACAGTTACTTTTCAACATTTTTATGCACAGGAGTATTATATACCATGATGATAAAGAAAAAAAGAATCACTGCAGCCCTGCTGGCTCTGGGACTTGGTGCTGTCACCATGTTTTCACAGTTTCCGGTATCTGCTGCTGAAGAAACAGCTCAGAATACAGACGCCGCCGCACAGACAGCAGATCCGTCTGTCGTAATCACCAACGGTATCGACGGATGGCCCCAGGCTTCCGATATTTCGTCTGCCGCAGCAATTGTGATGGAAACTTCCACTAACACAGTCCTGTATTCCAAAAATGCAGATCAGCCCCTTTACCCTGCAAGCGCAGTCAAGATCATGACCTGCCTGGTTGCTCTTGAGAACAGCAGTCTGGATGAACAGGTAACCATGACTGCAACCGGTGTTTCCGGTGTTACTGACGGAGGAGCCAATATTTCCTCACAGTTAGATGAGGTTTTCACCATGGAACAATGTTTATATGCCATCATGGTTGCCTCTGCCAATGATATCGCACTGCAGGTAGCTGAACATGTGGGAGGTTCTGTGGATGCTTTTGTACAGATAATGAATACCCGGGCACAGGAACTTGGCTGCACCAATACTGTCTTTACCAATCCTACCGGTCTTCCTGATGAGAACCAGCATATCACCGCCCATGATATGGCTCTGATCATGGAAGCAGCTATGGCAAATGACACTTTCCGCACCATTGCAGCAACTACTTCCTATACACTTCCGGCAACAAATGTTTCCGGCGGTGAACGTGTACTTACAAACAATTTTACCATGATAAACAGCACCAGCGACGGTTATTATAAACCCTGTATCGGCGGTAAGGAAGGGTACACAGAAGCTTCCGGAAGTACCCTGGTATGTGAAGCTTCCAAAAATAACATGAAGCTGGTATGCATTGTATTAAATGGCGCATCCGGTGTTACCGATAATGAAGCAATCGCGCTTCTCAATTATGGTTTTGACAATTTTGCACCCCTTACCATCGCAGACGATGATTTTAACCGTCTTTCCGGTGGTACAGTCATTGCGCCAAACGGTGCCACAGAAGATAATCTGACCACAGAAGATACTTCTTCTGACGGACAGATCACACGCCAGTATTACTTTGGAGGAACTCCTGTAGGAACTGCGATTCTGGAAGACGCAGAGCAGCAGACAAATGATGCCGCAGTAACCGGTCAGAAGAATATGGAGGCAGCACAGGCATATTCTGCTTCCCATACAACTGCTCCTTATTATATCATCGGGGCGATCGGGGCAGCATTCCTGCTGTTTTTCCTGTTCCTGATGATCAAAGTGATCAAATCCTGAAGCCTGCTTCTGAATACCAGACAGTAACCATTTCTTTGATAGATAAAATAGATAAATTTAAGGGACTTCCGCAAAAGCTTTTCATGCGGCAGTCCCTTTATTTCTTTTAAGGCAAGATTAAAAATGCCCAGCAGGCAAATGGCGAAATCACCAGCAGTACAGTCAGTACTCTGTATATCAGACTCCGCACCTTTTCATTTTTCACTGTTTTTGTCAGAATATTATTCCAGCCCAGCGTAACAAAGTACATCAGAGGATATAATGCAGGCATAAGATATCTTCCCTGTGGCTGATTATCACTGTAATAAACATAATACAGAAACAGAAATACCGGAATCATAATCAGAAATACCATCATCAAATGGAAAATACCTTCTTTATTCCACTCTCGGGATATCACCTTTGTTTTAATCTTCCATCTGTCATTTCCAACTGCTTTCCGCTGTGCAACATACATTTTTTTTCTCAGATCAAATGTCTCTTTTACAAAAAATACACTGATGATCCCAACAGCAAAGAACAGCATATACAGTTTGCTGACCGTATATGGCATATAAATTTCCATCTGTCCAAAAGTACCGATGAAACTTACACACACTGTCAGAATCCAGTTATGATACCAGCCGGGATTCTGATAAAGGATAATATCTTTCCAGTTCCATCCCAGCTTTGCAGGCGTCGGATACAGTGAAGGTCTGTAATCCTTCTGAGCATATTTTTCCGCACATTCCGCACAGGATTTCCTTCCCAGGAAATCTCCGTTATACAAAACTGCGTTACGGATGAACCACCAGCCGCAGAGAACTAAAGTAACTGCTGCGATCACTGCTCCTCTGCTGAAAAGGAAACGAACTCTCTGTGAAAAAGCTTCTTCTCTGCAGAGTAATACCGTAAAACAGAAGAAGAAAAAACTGCAGAGTATCCAACCGTATGCATTATAATAAGACAATGCACATACGGCCATTCCCACTGCAAGGAGTATACAGTTTTTCCATGTCCAGTCTTCTCTCAGATAAGAGCCCCATGCATACAAGATCATGGCTGCTGCCAGCAGTGCCAGTGAGTCTGTATTCACATAAGTTCCCATAAAGATTGCCTGCGGCATAAATCCTGCCAGTGCTGCAAACAGCCATCTAACTTCTCTGGAATATTTTTCTTTCGGAAACAGTTTGCCCGAAGCTTTTACAACAAAATACACTGCACCTGTGACAAACAGTACATCTGCCATACGTGCAATTTTGAACATGGAGTATCCCGGATCTGCAAAAAGCCGGGATATTCTCATAAATAATGCAGACACCATATAAGATACAACCGGATAATATGCATAGGAAATTCCCCACACTTTATTCCTGACAGCCGGATCATCTCCCCCCGGAAGAGCTCCATGATGTTTATAAATGTAATCTGCAACATAATATCTCATCTGTTCATCCGGCCCTGAATTAAAAGGCTGTGTCATCGCCCAGGTTGTCAGCAGGATAAACGCCAGAAATACAAAAATGAAAATTTCTGTTTTTTCATTGATCTCTTTCTTTTTCTTTAACATATCTTCTTTCACATTCATTTTATAGCAATTTCATCTTCAGATTCTTTTCAGAGAAAAGTCCTGGCTCTTCAGAGTGAGATTGGGGTTATAATAAGGATCTCCGTTCTTCAGGATCTCCGGCCATTTTTTTTCAAAGGTGGCAATTTCTTTATTAAATCGTGCCACTTTTTCCGGAGTATCCTCAAGACCTCTGGATTTGGATTCATAATGGTATAATTCCGCATATGGATTATACACGATCAGATATCCCGCCTTTCTCAGCTTCATGCAGAAATCAATATCATTAAATGCAACCGCCAGTTCCTCTGAAAGTCCTCCCACTGCATCAAATGCAGATTTCTTCACCATCATGCAGGCAGCTGTAACCGCACTGTAATCCTGTGCACAGATAATTCTGTGACAATATCCGGTGGTACCTCTCTTCTGCTGGACAAAACAGTGTCCTGCAATTCCGCCAAAACCGATCACAACACCTGCATGCTGGATCGTATCATCCTCATAATAAAGTCTTGCCCCCACTGCGCCTACATCTTTACGCATGCAATAACCCAGGAGTTCTTCCAGACAGTCCGGATTAATGATCTCTGTATCATTGTTAAGCAGAAGCAGATACTCACCCTTTGCAAAAGATGCACCATAGTTATTAATGGCAGAATAGTTAAAGACTCCGTCCCAGTATACCATGCGGACCTTCGGATTCTCTGCCTCCAGTTTTTTGTAATATTCAAAAGTAGCAGAATCTGTACTGTTATTCTCTACAATAATGTACTCATAATTTTTGTACGTAGATTTCTGTTCAATGGATTCCATACATCTCTTCAGATCATCAATATGGTCTTTATTCGGAATAATAATAGAAATCAGCGGATCATGATCTCTGATAAACTTCGTTCTGTACAGCCCCAGATATTCACCCTTAAAAACCTCTGCGTGGATTCCTGTTCTCTCATAGTGAGCCTGTACTGCACGTCTTCCGGCTTCAAAGGCATAAAGCTTGCTCTCGGGATTCTCTGCTGTGGAGTCCTCATGGCAACGCCAGTGATACAGGATTTTTGGAATATGACAGATTTCTTCATCCTTTACTGTTTCCACACAGCGTAACACAAAATCATAATCCTGTGCACCGTCAAACTCACTTCGCAGCCCGCCAACTTTTTCAATTACTTTTCGTGATACCACAAACAGATGGCAGATATAATTGACCGTACACAGCAAATCCGGATTATAGTCCGGTTTAAAATGCGGCTGAAAGAATTTATGTCCATCCATAGACATCTTATCTTCATCTGTGTAGATCACCAGTGTCTGCGGTTTCTCATTTATTGCTTTCACACATTCAAATAATGCATTCGGCGTCAGCTCATCATCATGGTCTGCAAAGGCAATGAAATCACCTGTTGCAATTTCAATGGCACTGTTGGTATTCTCTGAAATCTGAAGCGGCTCCTCATGAGAAACGTATTTAATTCTGTTATCCTTCGCTGTCAGTTCTTTTAACAATTCCGTCAGCGGTGACTGTGCGCCGCTTCCGTCAGAGAAACAAAGTTCCCAGTTTGAATAAGTCTGTTCCTGAAATGATTCTGTCAGTTTTCTGAGATATTTCTCCGGTGTCTTATACAGCGGTACTACAAAAGAAATCTTAGGTCTGTATCCAAAGGATGTTTTCTTCTGTTTCTCCAGTTCGTTCCTGTCCGGCAGATGATGTCTGATCCATTTCTGATAGGATGGCGGTCCCTGACGTACATTTTTAACCTTTGTCACTACCTTCTCAGCAAGAGCCGCCGCACCCTGAGATTTCCAGTAGCGGATTCCTTTTTCTACATATTTGTCTAATTTCTTTGCCAGAATATCAGCTTTTCTCAGAGGAACCACATGTACAGTTTTCTTCTCGCCTGCATAAAACACTACATACAGGCATTTTCCCGAAACGTTGGTGATCTCAGAGAAGAATCCTGTCTTTCCCGGATCCTGTGCTTCTTCAAACAGTTGGTTGACATCCACCCTGTCTGTTCTCTGGATTTCAGCGGCAACCGGCTTTTTATCCGCATCAAAGATACGGACAGTCACAGGCTTCGGTGCAATGGCCCACCCTCTGATCCGTACAGTTCCCTGTTCTGCACTCTCTTCTTCAAAATATACCTGCGGTTTATCTCTTTTTTTATCCAGTTCACCGACAGTGATGGAAAACCAGACATGTTTTTTATCCGGAAACTTCTCATAGATCACAAGCTTATGATACCCCTCCAGATTTTCCGGTATCTGAACAGTTGCCGTAATCTGTATTCCCTGCATTTTCTCCGGATCTTTAAAACGTTCCAGTGCACTTACATTTTCATTTTCTTTCACAAACACCTTCAGTTTGTGCTGATCCAGATATGCCTCCATCACCGCATCTTTCGGCCAGTGTCCCTGCACAATATACTGTGTCCTGTCTGATAAATGAAATCTTTCTCTTACTACTTCAAATATTTCCTTAGGCATGTTAATCTCCGTTCTTCTCCTGTTTTCTCAGAGAACAGTCTGTGTTGTTTAATGTCAGATTGGGATTATAATAGGGATCTCCTTTCAGGAGCTCTCTTTCCCATTTTCTCCGGAAACAGTTTACTTCTCTGGAAAAACGCAGCTGTTTCTCCGGTGTATCTTCCATTCCTCTGGATTTGGATTCATAATGATACAGTTCTGCATACGGTGTGAATACAATTTTCATTCCATATTTTCTCACTTTCATACAGAGGTCAATATCATTAAATGCAACCTTCAGCTCCTCGTCAAATCCTCCGACTGCTTTAAAAACAGAAGTCTTTACCATCATGCAGGCGGCAGTGACTGCACTTATCTCCTGCACACAGCGCAGACGTCCCATATATCCTTCCGCATCCCGGGGAAGTTTACATAATACATGGGCAGCAACTCCACCAAGACCAACTACCACTCCTGCATGCTGAATGGTATCATCCGGATAATACAGTTTCGCACCGACCATTCCCACGTCTTTTTGCTGACAAAGCTGAAGCATTTCTTCAAGCCAGCTCCCTGTAATGATCTCCACATCATTGTTAAGAAACAGCAGATACTCTCCCCGTGCCTCTCTTACTGCAAAATTATTGATCGCAGAATAATTGAATTCTTTTTTCCATGTAAGGATCCTTACATTTGGGTATCTGTTTTTCAGTGTCTCATAGTATACAAAGGTTTCTTTTTCCACACTGTTGTTCTCAACAATAATGATCTCGTAATTCTTCCATGTTGTCTTCTCTTCTATGGATGAAATACACAGTTCCAGATCATTAATGTGATCTTTACTTGGAATGATCACAGAAATCATCGGTTCGCCGGAAATAGTCAGATGGCTTCTGTACCATCCCTTCTTGTCTGCAAGTTCCGCTGTTGCAGGAACCTCTGCCCTGCGGTAATGCTCCTCCAGTGCCTTTCTGCCTGCTTCCCAGTTTTTCTTCTCCTGTTCTTCTGTGATCAGGTTCTCTGCTTTCATGGAATGACAGAGGATTTTTGGAATATGCACAATATTCTCTGCCTGCTCACTGCATCTTAAGAGCATATCATAATCCTGTGCACCATCATATTCCGGATCAAACTTTCCGGCCTGTTCCAGAATTTCCTTCCGGATTGCCCAGAACTGTCCGATATAATTATTTTCCCTTAATCTGAACAGATTGAAATCCGGCTTGAATTCCGGCTCAGAATAATGTTTTCCGTCTGCGCTGATCTCATCTTCATCTGTATAGATCATATCCGCTTTTTTCTCTGTGATCGCTTTGACCATCTGAAAAAGTGCATCAGGTTCAGGTATGATCTCCTGACCGGCAAACAGAACATACTCTCCCATTGCAAGTTTCAGAGATGCATTAAGATTTCCCGAAATGCCATTATTTTCCGTAACCTTCTTATAGGAAAGGCGAATCTCTTTTTTATATTTTTTCCGCAGAAACTCTCCTGTTTCCTCTCCCTCACATGCATCTGCCAGACACAGCTGCCAGTTGCCATAGGTCTGTTCTGTATAAGCATCGATCACACTTTTTAACCTTTGTTCATCTGTATCCGTCACCACCATCACAATACTGATCAGCGGTGAATAAGAAAAAACAGCAGTTCTCTGTCTTTTTAATTCCTTTCGGAATGCGACATGATCTTTCAGCCAGTCTTCATAATCCTGATCTCCGTCCTTAAGCTGGGAATTTCTCACATAACGGATAAATCTTCCAATGCCGTTTTTCTTTATATATTCCTGATTCTTCTGCCTGTTCTTCAGAGACAGCAGTTTCATCTGCTGATACAGTCCGGTATTTTCCCGTTTTATTTTTTTTACATTTACAGTATAAATTTTCTGTACATCTTTTCCCCTGAAACAGATGCAGATATTCTGATCGTTTGTATTCTCCAGATTGACAGTAATACTGAATCCCAGATTTCTTTTCTCTTCTTCGGAAATCCCCTTTGCCTCTTCCACGTCCGGACGTCTTTGTCTGGTGATCGTACATTCCAGAACCTTCCCATCTGTGCCCTGTACAAATATCTCATCCGGCTCCAGCTGGTTTACAACCCAGCCTCTGACTGTCAGGATACTCTCCTGTGTGATCTGTTCCTCATCAATATGATATTCAATAAGACTTTCCTCACAAAAGTCCTTCACTTCTGCAGCTGTGGCTTCCCAGATGATTTCTTTTTCATCTCCTGCTCTCAGCGCAAGCTGCAGTTTCTCATGTTCTTCTGCAAGTTTTATAATTTCCGGTATCTTTACTGTGAATCCGACATTTCCCACTTCTTTTATATCTTTTGTTTCTTTTAAATCTTTGGCAACATCCGCTCTTTCACAACGCGAAGGTTCAAGAACGGAGAGTTCCTTTTCCGAGCCATAAAGAATGAAATCACATTCTGACTGATCTCTGGTTATCGCCCATCCGGTAATGGCCAGAGTATGATCTTCTTTGTCACTGTATATTTTTTTATCTACACTCCAAAGTATATTTCCCATAACTAAACCCTTTTGATGGCACGATACACTTTCCATGCCTTACTGCCTTCCACCTGATCGACCAGAGCTTTCTTCTGCGCAAGCTCCTGACTCATCTGCTCCATTGCCCTTTTCTGCTCTGCGTATTCTTTCCAGAATTTCTTTTCTGTGGCTTTCCGGTCCAGGATCTCCATCTCAATCTTTATGAACTTTCTGTTCTCAGGAACAAAATCTACTATGATCTGCGGATCGTCACCGCCGAAATAGAATTCTCCGGAGGACACTTCACAGCCATCTGTGTGAAACTTTACCTGACTTTCATCTTCCCATGTCAGCTTTACAATTTTAAGTCCCTTGGACATTTCGCCCGGATCAAGGCGAAGCATTGTGGTATTCTCCGGAAGTTCAAACTCCGTCTGAATTTTCCCATTTCTGAACAGATATCTCACAGAATCAGCCTCATTAAAGCTCTTTCCGTTATCCCAGAAAATCTGAAGCATTTCCAGAGATTCCTGTTTCTTTTCTCTGTAATAATCTTCTACTTCCACCCGGCCCGGAGAGATCTGGGCATACATATTTCTCATTGCTGTATGCTCACCCAGAATATACTGCTGAAAATTATGTTCCATCTCCACATAAACTTCTATATCTTCAGGCAGGATTCCTGCTTTCTCATAGAAATCCCGTTCTTTAAGTATTCCCCGTTTGTCATTCAATTCCAGATAATAAAAGATCATCCTGTAAACCAGGAACTGTGAAGGTACAGGAAATGCAAAGGTCCACTCATAGTCGATCACAGATACTTTATTCTCAGAGAGGATAATATTTGCAGGAACAAAATCAATATTGGATATTTCTGTACATTTCAGATCAGAACGCAGGTTTACATTTCCAAATACCCTTACAAATTCCGGTGTTTTCTCAAAGGGTTTCTTCTCATGAATATTCTTTACTTTCTGTATATAAGAGAAGAATAATTTCTCCAGTTCCTCTGTTCTGCCTTCTTCCAGAAGATGATCCAGCTTATCTTCCAGGGTGATACCTGTCAGATATTCCAGCTGCGCACAGTCACCTTTGATCCGGCAGCGGTTTACTTCAATTTCCTCTTCTTTATACATTCCGGTCAGTTCTTCGCAGATAGTTCCCAGATTCCGTACATGAGCTGCCGCTTTCTTCTGCGACGGTACTTTCTTCACAGTCAGCTGCCCATCTGCTGCTTCACTGATTTCCGTATAAATGGAGAGCTTCTGATCTCTCTCATTGGAAAACTTCACATAAACCGGTGCTGTCTGTGGCTGTTCTTTTCCGATCACAAGAAGAAAGGAATTGGCAAACTGCGGGTAAAGATCATTGCTCAAAAGTGTATTGTACACCTGAGATTCCTGAAACAGATCCAGACGGAGTCTGTCAAAATTGTAGTCCCTCATATGCAGCTCTCCGCTTGCAGGGAGATGTCTGTCTGAATGAATAGTCATTGGAAATTTGTAATCCGGATATGGATAATACCAGTCGGCTTTTAAGTTTCCTGCTTCCTCCAAAATTCCATTAAATTCTTTTCTTGAAAAAGTTTTAACCCCTTTTGTTTTGGGGTATCCCTGGATTCCTTCGAATAAAGTTCCAAAATGGTCCTCTGTACATCCGGCCCAGTATTTCAGTCCCAGTCTGTTCTCAATGGCCAGAATGATCTTTCCATCCGGCTTCAGATGCTTTGATATGATCCTGAGAAAGTCCACATAGGGATTCTCACTCCGGATATAGGATTCTCCATACTCAAATACACCGATCAAAGTAATATAGTCGTATTTCTCAGTAAGGTTTTTCTCGATCTCCTGAAAATTTCCCACAAGAATCTTAAGATTATCCTGATCCTGATGTCTGTATGCATTGATCTTACTTCTTTTCATAGAAAGCTCGATGCAGGTAACTTCCTTCGCCCTTTCACAGAGAGCTCCTGTCACAGCACCACATCCGGAACCAATCTCCAGAACCTTCTCTTCTCCTGTAAAGGGAATCCAGCTCAGAATATTCTCCCTGATATGAGAAAAATGATAAAGAATTGGCCAGCTCTTTCTCTCACTGATCACTCTGTTAAATTCTTCCGGTGCAAAATCTCTGGAAATTGCAAGCATTTCATCCTCTATCGCACCATCACTGTATAGATCTTTTCCCGGATAGCACGTGGTATCCAGAATTACTTTCCCGATTTTTTCTTCCATATATAGTCCTCGCGCTGATTATTTTTTCGCACTGATATTTGTCATCATAACTTTCTCAGACCTGTTCTTCGCACCGTACTTCCACCTTTGAATCCATATCATAGAATCCAACTGTATTTTTACTGGAAATAACTGTTATGTTACATGCGTCATAAAGTCTGTGGAATACCGTAAAATCTCCGTTTTTATACCCTGTACATCCAAATGACAGGAGATACTCACCGCCCTGAAGGTTCATGTTCTGTGTAAATGTTACAGTACATATATCCCCTTTTCCGGAGTGTTCTATCTTTGCATTTTCATACATGGTATTGGTACCTGTGATTTCCGTACCCTGAATATTTTTAAATGTGTATGCCATGATCGGCTCCTGAATCTCTTCATTAAACCGGACTTTCATACGAATTTTGAAGCAGCTTCCCTTTTCAACAGTATTGGAACATCTTCCTTTATCATCAATGACTCTGAAATCTGTGATCTCAGCAATACGGCTTCCATATTCCAGCATATTGGGATTTACCTGAAAATCTCCCAGTCCTTCACTGTCCTCTGCCACAATCTGCTCTGTACTGTCAGATTCATTCTGTTTTACAGGATTCTGTCCTACCAGAAGCTGTTTGTACAGGTCAACCATCTGCTTTGGTGAACCTTCATCCATCTTTACGCCTTTGTTCAGAAGAATAACTCTGTCACAATACTTGGAAACACTTCCAAGATCATGACTTACAAACAGAATCGTCTTGCCCTGTTTCTTAAATTCCTCAAACTTGTGATAACATTTTGCCTGAAAGAACACGTCGCCCACAGACAACGCCTCATCTACCACCAGGATCTCCGGATCAATATTGATCGCAACAGCAAAAGCCAGACGCACGAACATACCGCTGGAATAAGTCTTTACAGGCTGGTGAATAAAGTCTCCAATGTCCGCAAATTCCAGAATATCATTCAGTCTGGCATCAATCTCTTCTTTTGAAAAACCGATCATGGTTCCATTCAGGTATACATTTTCAAGACCTGAATATTCCATGTTAAATCCGGCTCCCAGTTCCAGTAGTGCGGAAATTCGTCCGTCTACCTTTACTTCCCCTGCTGTGGGAGTCAGGACACCGGTGATGATCTTTAAGATCGTGGATTTACCGGAACCGTTGGTTCCGATAATTCCCACGCATTCTCCTTCATAAATATCAAAATTTACATCATGAAGTGCATAATGCTCTTTATAAAGTTTCTTTCTGGTAAGCCCCAGCGCTTCTTTCAGTCTGTCCGAAGGCTTATCATATAATTTATACATTTTGGTGAGATCCTTCACCTGAATTACTTTCTTGTTCTCCACGTGATTTCCTTTCTGTTATGTTCCTGTGTTTTTCATCTTCTTCTGACTTATTTCGCGCTTACCAGTACAGCGAAAATTAAGTTTCTGCTATATTAATATTCGCTGTACTAGTGTGCCGACAAGTTGATTCTTGAAACAATCTTGCAGGATAAATTTTTTTATTTCAAGGCGGAGGAAGGAGGCGTAGCGGTGGCTACGGCGACCGACGACAACGCGGAAATAAGAAATTTAGACGCAAGATTGTTCTAGAAATCAACTTGTTGGTACACTAGTTACAATACATCTGCAAAATGAATGCGCAGACGTTTAAATACCCAGCTTCCGAACAGGAAACACAGAATTGTAAATATCCAGAAATAGACCGTCCATCCTGCATGTTCCCAGAACCAGGTTTTCATCAGGAATGTATCTCTGTATCCGGAAACAATATAATACATCGGATTCAGTTTCAGGATCTTCATGATCACAGGATGTCCCATCAGAGGTGAAGCCTCAACGATCCACATGATCGGAGTCAGCCAGACTCCTACCTGAAGCACAATGTTGATGATCTGGGTCAGATCTCTGAAAAAAATAACGATTGCACTTGTGGCATAGGATAAGCCCAATACCAGAATGAACACACATACACTGTAATAAATAATCTGCAGATAATAGAAATCAGGAAATTTCCCATACGCTGCATACAGGATGATCGTAAACAACACAAAGAATGCATGCACAAACATGGCAGAAATGATCTTGACTACCGGAAGCACACTGATATTAAAAACGACTTTTTTTACCAGATAATTGTATTCCAGCAGAGAATTTGTCCCCCCCATCAGCGCATCCTGGAAAAAGAACCATGGCACAATACCTGCTACCAGATAAAGAACAAAAGGAACTCCCAGATCCCCTGTTCCGGAACGAAAACCTACAGAGAATACAAACCAGTATACCAGGATCGTGATCACAGGCTGGATAAACGCCCACACAATTCCCAGATAAGAACCTGCATATCTTGTTTTGAAATCATTCTTTGCAAGTTTTGCAACAAGCCGTCTGTTCTTATAAATATCCATCGGTAAAGAAAAAATTGTATTCAATCGCTCATTCTCCTATTTACGGTACTCTTTAAAGCTTCCCCATTTGGTATCTTTGTCAGAAAAGCTTAATTCCATTCCTTCCGGGATCGGCCATTCAACTCCGATATCCGGATCGTTCCAGATCAGGCCGCCCTCATCATTTGGATGATAGAAATCAGAGCATTTGTAAACAAATTCCGCATGCTCGGAAAGCACAAGAAAACCATGTGCAAATCCTTTCGGAATGAAGAACTGTTTCTTGTTTTCAGCAGAAAGTACGACTCCAAACCATTTTCCATATGTTTCTGAACCTTCACGAAGATCTACCGCCACATCAAATACCTCACCATTTACAACACGTACCAGTTTATCCTGTGGGTAATTGATCTGGAAATGGAGTCCGCGAAGTACACCCTTATGTGAGCTTGACTGATTATCCTGTACAAATTCGACATCAATTCCTGCTTCTTTGAAATCATTGTAATTGTAGGTTTCCATGAAATATCCTCTGGCATCTCCGAAAACTGTAGGTTCTACCACTTTTAATCCCTTAATTCCACCACATTCTGTAACTTTGATTTTTCCCATTTTATTTTCCTCTTTTCTTTAGCTTTCTCTGTGTTTCTGTTATATCTGTTCGCATAAATCCACATGGTATGCAGACTTAGCCATAATATCTTTTTTCCTTTTTTGCAAGTGCAATACTCAGAATGATAATAAGAAGAAGCATTGCCGCTCCTATGATCAGAAGTATTTTTCGCAGCTTTGGCATGCCTGCAGAAGTTTTTTCTTCTCCGACAGTATCTGATTTCTCATTTTGATCCGCCTGATCTGTATTTCCTCCGGATGTGTCAGAAAGAGTATCCGCTGCAGGTTCCGGTGTAGGTGTAGCTTCCGGAACTTCAACGCTTCCCAGCAGATAATCATTATAATAGTAATCATCTACTGTATTTCCATCCTGTGAATTTTCCTGAACAGTCAGGTTATCCACAGTCACTCCGTTTGGAACTGATACTTCTCCACCATTTACCTGTGCTTTTGTGAAATTTTGATAACCATAGTTGAACAATGCTGTGGAATCCGTACTGGCAACTGCAAGGTCTACCGCCTTCATTGTCACTGTAATATAAGTAGTTCCATTCTTCTCTGCTGCTGTCACAAGAGTGTTTCCGGCCTCACTGGTATATCCTGTCTTGCCGCCAATACAGCCATCATAATGATAACTGCTCTCCGGGGCAAGCATCGGATGATGCGTATGCAGTACCCTTGACTCACTGTTCATGTTCGTAGGTTTGATCGTATAATCTGTAGCGCCGATGATCCTGCGGAATTTTTTATTCTTCAGACCTTCCCGCATGATCAACGCCATGTCATGTGCAGTAGAATAGTGGTCAGGATCCGGAAGACCACTGGCATTTACAAAATGTGTATTTGTGCATCCGATCTGTGCCGCACGTTCATTCATCATATCTACAAAGTGCTGCTCTGTGCCGCCTACATGTTCTGCAATCTGGGCTGCGACCTCGTTTGCAGAGCGGATCACAAGTGCATAAAGGCATGCTCTCATGCTCATCACTTCTCCCACCTGCATTCCAATATTGCCGGAATCCCAACTGATATCACGTGTTCCTGTTTCCGTAAAGACAACATCTTCTTTCAGGGAACAGTTCTCCACCGCCAGAAGCAGTGTCATGATTTTGGTAATACTTGCCGGATAACGGATTTCATCTCCGCCCTTGCTGTACAGAAGAATTCCGCTGTCTGCATCCATCAGTACCCCTGTCTCAGATGTGATCTCAGGACCTGCAGGCCAGCCTGAAATCTCATTAGTTGAAATGGATACGGGTGTAACATCTGAAACAGCAGCCTGCGCAGTTCCTTCCGCAGCAGCGCAGATCTGAACAGCAGTCATTGCAATGACTCCCACAGTCATAACAGCCTTTAATAAATGTTTCCATTTTTTCATAATATTTCCTCTTAATATATATCTCTGTTTTCCGTCCGATGTGCCGACAAGTTGATTCCTGAAACAGACTTGCGGCACACGATTATCAGAATCCGTCAAAAGAAGCTATGGTATCTGTGATATACTTCACATCCTCCATATCCAGATTATAAAACATCGGCAGTCTCAACAGACGTTCACTTTCCTTTGTAGTATAAACATCTTCCCCTGAAAATCTTCCAAATTTCTGTCCAGCAGGTGCAGAATGAAGAGGCACGTAATGAAATACGCTGCAGATTCCTTTTTCCCGAAGGTAAGCAATCAGCCGGGTTCTTACCTGTATATCACGCACCTTGATATAATACATATGGGCATTGTGGCTGCATTCCTCCGGCACATAAGGCTGTTCGATTTTACCCTCCTGTGCAAGATGAGCCAGATTTTTATGATAATAATTGTATATCTCCATTCTTTTGGCAAAAATCTGATCTCTTGCTTCCAGCTGTGCATAAAGATATGCTGCATTCAGCTCACTTGGAAGATAGGAAGAACCATAATCTATCCAGCGGTACTTGTCAACCTGTCCGCGGAAAAACTTACTTCTGTCAGTTCCCTTTTCTCTCAGGATCTCTGCCTTCTCCAGATATTCATCCCTGTTAAAAAGGATTGCACCGCCCTCTCCCATAGTATAGTTCTTTGTCTCATGGAAACTGTAACACCCAAAATCTCCAATGGTACCAAGAGCTTTTCCCTTATAATAGGCATCTACTCCCTGCGCAGCGTCTTCAACAACCTTCAGATTGTATTTTTTTGCAATCTCCATAATGGTATCCATCTCACAGGCAACCCCTGCATAGTGGACCGGGACGATCACTTTTGTTTTCTCAGTCACTGCCGCCTCGATCAGTTTCTCATCAATATTCATTGTATCCGGTCTGATATCAACAAATACAATCTTTGCTCCCTTTAACACAAAGGCATCTGCGGTTGAAACAAATGTATAGGACGGCATGATCACCTCATCACCAGGCTTAATGTTGCAAAGATGGGCTGCCATCTCCAGAGCATGGGTACAGGATGTGGTAAGCATTACATGATTTACATGAAATTTATCCATCATCCACTGAGAACATCTTTTCGTATATTCTCCATCCCCACAGAGCATTCCTCTCTGTACCGCATCACGTATGTAATCAAATTCCCTGCCTGTAAAAGCAGGTCTGTTAAAATCAATCATCTGTTTTCTTTTCCTTCTCATATTCCGGTATCTTATTTCTGTAGGCAACTTCTCTTCCTTCCGGATCCCGGATACTCATCTCACTGAAAAATTTCTCAGTCTTCTTCTCCAGCTGCCTGCGGTTTTCTGTTTCTATATAATACAATGCAAGATATGGATTCGGCCCATATTCTATCACACGTTCGCCTTCTTTATAAAAAATCCAGGGTTTTACAACGCATTTTTCTTTTGCAAGCTCACAGGCTGCCGTCTGATCTGCAATCTGAAGCTGTCGTCCCTGAAAATACAGTACAGCCCCATATTTTACCGGATGATGAATATCATGACGGTGAAACATCTCCTTTATCCGGTCTTTTTCATAAAGATAATCCAGCAGCAGTTCCTCTGTCTGAAATCCATAAACCATATCTGTCAGCTCATGTTCATATCCAAAGAAACGTCCTGCAATCTCACATACCTGAATGCCCCTGCCAGGTTTCCAGAAAAACTGCATGGATAATGCACCTTCCGTCTGTCCGGTATAGCGGATATAATTCTGCAGAATATCTGTGGCACTTTTTTCGACCTCCGCCAAGAAACGGGATGGATAAACATTTCGTGTGCTGAGCGGAAGCATTCCCTCTTCCATTTCCGTTTTCTCACGATCTGCAATACTGATCACATTGACTTTCCCATCCATTACCCATGTCATCATGTTAAACTCATAACCGTCATTGTATTCCTCAACCAGAATTTCCTGACAATCCGTATATTCCGCTGTCTGCAGGGCTTTTTTTCTGACTTCATCTGAATGATGAATAATAAAGATTCCTCTTGAACCATATTTATCCAGAGGTTTACTGATCAGAGGATACTGCAGATTTGCAATACTCTGTTGTATTTCTTCTTCTGATCCCTGTTTCAGCAGTTCCACAGATATTTTCCGAAATCCCGGTGCCGGCAGTCCAAGCTTGTCCAGAACATCCCGGCATGCCGATTTATCCCTGTACCAGGAAAGCTGTTCCGGTTTCAGATAACAGGGCAGTCCTGCTTTATCTGCAATTTTAACCATACACTCCAGGAGCAGATCTGAAAATGATGTGATGATCCCGTCCACACCTTCTTCCCTGCACATCAGGGCAATAGCATCTACGTCTGTTACAGGAATGGTATAAGCCTTATCTGCATACGTTCTGGCAATACCATCTGCATATCCGTCGCACACAACAGTCTCATAACCTTTCTCTTTTGCTTTCTTTACCAGCTCTGTAAATTCTCCGAGCGTTCCCAGAATCAACACTTTATGTTTCATATCCGTTCCTCACATTCTCTGACAACCGAAGCCATATATTTCATATCCTCCACGCTGTAACGCTGATCGCAGGGCAACGGAAGAATATTGGCAGCCCAGGTATATTCCAGACTTTTTGTCTCAGAGTTCTCAATTATATTTTTCCAGTAAGTCGGCACAAATATCTTCTTTTCGGCAAGATATCTGCGAAGTTTCATTCCATCAGCGTGGAAATACGGATATGCAAAAGGTCCCTCCGGCACAGTCTGATTAAATATACTTTCCGATGGAAGCAGTTCTCCGAGAATCCGGTAGTTTTCTTCCCTTTTTTTCTTTGCTCTGTCATAATCCACAGCTTTCAGAAGATTCTGTGTAAGCTTTGACATCTGCCGAAGCTCCATCCCGTCATATTTTGCCGCATTTTCCAGCATATCTTTGTAGTAGGTTCCGGCATTATGCTCATAACGCCCCAGAATATGTTTCATACGCTCTGCAGAATAATCGACAGTCTTATTTTCTGTCAGGCTGGTATCTGTTGACAGATATGCGCCATCGCTGACACCCCAGAATTTTCTGCAGGAATACAGTGTATCTATCCCTTTTAATGGTTTCTGAAAAAATGCATGGGTATGGTCCACTATGATGTTTCCGTAAATCTTTTTATACTCTGATATCCGGGAATCAGACAGCTGACCATAGTAATTAACCAGATAAAGATATTCCCCTTCCGGAAGCTGTTCTTTCGGATACAGAACTTCCAGTTTCTCATTCAGATGATAAAATTCTGTCTCTATCTGATTTTCCTGACAGGTATGCACCACTGATCCACACAGAAAATACGGTAATAGGATTTTCCTGCACCTGCGGCTCTTCAAAAGCCACAGCAGTGCGGTTCTTCCAAGATTGACCCTGTACAGGTCAGGATAATATTCCTCTCCCGGCATCTCTTCCAGCTGAAAATATCCGCCAATTTCCTTCATTATTCGTCCGTATCCTCCCGACGTATTACATAATGGGGCATTTTTTTTGCCTCATTAAGAATATTCATTAAATAGATTCCCATAATTCCGATCGATAACAAAATCAGTCCAAAAAACGCCAGCATAACCAGCATCAGCGAAGTCCAGCCCTGCACAGATATGCCCAGTGTAAAATATCTTACCAGATAACAGACCGACAGAACTACACTTATCAGGAAACTGACAATTCCGATATTTCTCACCAGCAGAAGGGGAAATGCAGTATGTGTCGTGATATCATAAATCAGATCTTTCAGCAGTCTCTTAAAGGAATAACCGCTTTTTCCGTAAGCTCTGTCTGCATGCTGAACCGGAACATTAATAATACGGTTAGAACTCCTGATCAGAAGGTTTCCAATCTGTGGAAGATATGTATTTGTTTTTACCATGGCATCCACAAGGAATCTGCGGATCAGCCTGTAACTGGTGATCTGAAGATCCGGATCTTTTCCCAGCATCTTTGAAGTTGCCCATACAGAAAATTTCGTTCCCAGTTTGCGTATCGGACCATGCTTTCTTCCTTCATAGCTTGCAATGATAACATCCACATCCGGTCTCTCCTGCATGGTTCTGACCATCTTCGGAAGTTCCTCCGGCTGATGCTGAAGGTCATCATCCATTGTTACCACAAACTCTCCTTTTACATGTGCAAATCCACACAGAAGTGCCGGATGCTGTCCGAAGTTACGGGCCATCTGTATGATCCGTACCCTGTGATCCTTTTCTCTGAGTTCCGTCATGATCTCATAAGATCTGTCCTTTGATCCGTCATCTACCAGGATCAGTTCAAAGTCTTCTTTAAGAGTTTCCCGGAATACTTTCTCCAAACGGGTATATAGTTCTCCCAGTGTATGTTCAGAATTATATACAGGAACAACCACTGAATATAAGCTCATATGCTTTTCCTTTCTCTTTTCATCTTTTTGCAATCATTTTTATCATATCATTTTCAACATTTCTTTTCAAGATTCCTGCTGCACAAACCTTGACTTCCCTGCTTTTTTATGTAAAATAGTTACTGTCCGACAGCTTTCAGACACGCTCTATTGGATGAAATCCGTAAAATACCATTATCGCCCGGAGGTATTATGTCAAAACTCAAAGACTACATACAACTTCATCTGAATATCCTGCTGTTTTCACTGACAAGTGTTTTTTCCAAAGCTGCATCTGTTCAGTATAATAAACATGGTCTCAGCAGTCCTCTGCTTTACCTGTTCCTGTTCCTGATGGTAGCCAACTGCGGAATCTACGCCATCACCTGGCAGCAGGTCATCAAGAAATTCTCTTTGTCTACTGCCTATGCCAATAAAAGTGTTTATCTTCTGTGGTCGCAGATATGGGCAGTGCTGATCTTTCATGAAAATCTTTCCATTCAGAATATCATAGGTATTCTGGTGGTTTTATTTGGAGTATGGACGGTGCAGAGATATGAATAGAACATTTATTTTAATCATGTTGAGCGGAACATTTTTTTCCGCTGTTTCACAGATACTTCTGAAACAGAGCGCAAATATCAAATACGAAAACCGAATCAGGGAATATCTCAATTTCCGGGTGATTCTCTCATACACCATATATATGCTGATCCTCCTCCTCAATACATGGTGTTATACAAAAGTAGATATGCGCTATGGTCCTGTCATTGATACTGCCGCCTATGTGTTTGTCCTGCTTCTCTCTCATTTCATTCTGAAGGAAAAAATCACGAAAGGAAAAATCATGGGAAACCTGATCATCATTGCAGGTATCCTGATCTATACGCTTTAATTACGGCAATTTCATAAAAAGATCCCGAAGCTGTTGCAGAATTTCCATCAGTGCCACAGCTGCAGGATCTTTTTATATGTTTCAATATTTTTTACCGCTTTTTATATTGTCTGGTACACACTCCATTTCCATCAAACACAGATACAATCCTGTTGGAACTGGTCAGTGTAATGTTCTCGGCACGCGTACCGGAAAGTGCGGAACTGCCTTTGTAAAAATAGTATTTTTTACCATTCAGTGTCAGCCATCCCTTATACGCTTTTCCGTTTTTCCGGAAATAATAGGTGTGCTCCCCACTTTTTTCCCTGACTTTGTACATTCCATTCTCGCAACGTACACCGTCGCTTCCAAAATAGTAGATATCGCCGGTAGATCTGGTCACGCGGCGGTTTTTAAACATATATCCGGATTTTGTATGGAACCAGTAACATTTCCCGTCTACTTTCTTCATTCCCATCAGAGCATAACCATCAGAACTGATATAATAGGTCTTTCCATTTACAGTTACCCACTGATCTGACACACGTTCGCCATTTTCATTGACATAATAGTATTTTCCATTTTCCTGATGAAGTCCTGTCTGTTCCTGGCTTCCATCATTGCTGCCTGTATCGGGTTTCATTGCCGGAACATAGGAATGCAGAGATTTCCATCTCGGCGTAATTTTCTTTGTATAGTCCACATAGCCAAAATCCATATCAACATCATTGCCTGCAGGAATTCCTGCTACCAGTCCGCTGGTACTATTCA
The DNA here is from genome assembly GCF_025148125.1 of Blautia wexlerae DSM 19850. Classification (NCBI taxonomy): domain Bacteria; kingdom Bacillati; phylum Bacillota; class Clostridia; order Lachnospirales; family Lachnospiraceae; genus Blautia; species Blautia wexlerae. The sequence continues at coordinate 600,096 of NZ_CP102267.1, read as the reverse complement.
GTCCGCTTTCCCGGTTACCGTCTGTGGACTGCCATATTGTATAATTGTACCGTTCCTTATCAGGTGCCTGAATCGTGTCCCCATATCTTGCGATCCATACATCCACTCCTGATAATAAGGACCAGTCTATGTAATTATCATACCAGTTGGTATTGCAGTAAACCATTGGATAATATCCGGCCCTGCGCACTTCATTGCAGAAGGTCAGTGCCATCTCTGAGACTGTTTTTGCAGAAAGCTTACTTGCTTTTGCATACTCCAGATCATATACGACCGGATAGGAAACCTTGTAACCCTGCATTTTGCTGATGGCAAGCTGTGCTTCCTTTAATGCGGTAGTTGTCGATAAGGCTGTACTGTACACATAGGTGCCTGTGGGTACTCCGGCAAGTTCTGCATTTGTCATATTCTCATCATAGGTATAATCTTCGTGAGTCAGGCCATAGGAGATCCGGACAAACGCAAAATCTATATCAGACCTCTTTACCTGTTTCCAGTCAATATTGCCCTGCCATTCAGAGACATCCATGCCTCTGGTTATCGCACCCGGAATGATTTCACCACTTCCGTTATAGCAGACACCGTTGATCTTTTTCCATGCTTTGGAGTTCACTTTTTTTCTTGATGACTCTGTACCGGAAGTTCTTGCAGAATAAATAAATTCCTCCTCAGCCACTGTATCACGTCTGTCATAATGCGGATTTGCAAAAACAGAGCTTACAGGCTGCGCTACAGCTATCGCAGCTGCCAGACAACCAACAATAAGCCTTTTTCTGATTTTTAAAAAATCTCTTTTCATCTTTCTACTCCTGTCTTCTAATAAACGTCCATTTTATTACAATACTATTAACATATTATACACACTATATTACATTTTCGCAAGATAATCCCTGATATATACCCAAAAACGGCTGCACATTTCTTGCTCTGTGCAGCCGTTTTGCATATTTCGTTTCTATAAGCAATTATGTTTATTTATCCTGGCAGAAATATCCGGATCAGACAGCCGGATCTGTAGGATCAAAATTAGCAGCTCCTCTTAACGGAGTCAGTGCTTTCTTTCCAAGAGGTCCTTTCATTGCATCATCTGCTTTATATTTACCATCAATAATACTGATCGGTGCGCCATTACAGTTCTCATAAACCCACTTCGCATCTGCCACACAGGTTCTGATACATCCATGTGATGCGGGAGATCCAAGCTTATTGTACTCTACTGCCGGAAGATTATATGAGTTTGCCTGGCCGCAGGCTACAGAATGAACAAAGATTCCTCCCTGTCCGGCACCGTCTACATGAGTTCCATACTGTCCCCAGGATGGTCCCATAAGAGGCTGCCACCTCAGGCTTCTGCTCAGTGTAAAGTTACCGGTCGGAGTTGGTGTTCCTGCTAAACCTACAGATACCCTGATCGTCTTAACAGGAATTGTTCTGGCTGAATCAGCATAAACAGTCATAACTCCGTTTACTCTGTCCACCTGAACAGAATACGGTCCTCTGTATCTGTTTGTCAGATCAGTGATACGGTATCCGTTACTGTCAAAGTAATACAGAATTCCATTAACTCTCATACTCTTATTTCTTGCAAATCCGTTTCCTGACGGATCGATATATCTCACCAGGTTTTTAGCATTACTTACAATTACCCATCCTCTTGTATATTTACCGTTTGCATCCAGATAACCGTTTACTCCATTCTTTTTCATAAACTGATTTGTCTGAACCACACATTCTTTAAGATAATAGTAATTGCCGCTGTATTTTCTCCATCCGCTCTTATACAGGCTTCCCTTAGAGGATGCGATATACCATTTCTTTTTATAGCGCACCATTGTGCTCTTATATACTTTACCTTTGTGTTCTGCGGATGTAGATGATTCAAATATATATTTCTTTCCATCGATTTCTGTCAAACCGCTTGCAAGCTTTCCTGATGGTTTAAAATAATAACCTGCGGAAGTCCACTTATCCGTATAATGATTTCCCTTGGAATCAAAATACAGCCAGCCAAGGAATTTGCCACTGGTGCTGACAAGTTTCTGCCAGCCATGTTTCTCAACAACACGACCCGGAGTACTTCCAAAGTAATAGTAATGATCGCCTGCTTTTGCCCATCTCTTTGTCCAGGTTGCCCGCTTTCCGTTTGAGCCAAAATAATATCTGAAATTGCCGTATTTTACAAGTTTATTTCTATAAATCTGGCCGTTACTGTCGGTACAGTAATATGCACCATTCTGAGCCTTCTTCATCACTGATTTCAGAACATATCCATTGGCATCCAGCAAGTAATCTCCGGTTCCTTTCTCCGGGATAGCTGTGGCAACTACGCCACGCTTATAATATTTACCGATGTCTGCCGGAATATTTCCCTTTTTAAAATACAGCCAGCGCTCTCCCTTAGTGGTATCTGAACGAAGCCATCCATTGTGGAACATTTTTCCGGGAATGTCGCTGCTTGCAGGATCAAAATAATACAGGTTTGATTCGCCGTTAACTGTGAGGGTGATCTCTCCTGTCTGTGGCTTACCTTCAGAATCAAGGCAGTAATAATCCTCATTGATCTTGAAATATCCGGTATATGTACCTGCTGCTTTTGCTTTCGCTTCAAGCTGTGCAATTGTCTCCAGATTACCATTCTCATCGTAGTACTGGAAATATGTTCCTGTCCATTTCCATACACTCTTCTCCTGCTGGCCTACTGTAGATGTATATGGAGTTATCGCTTCTCCTTCACATCCGGTATAAACAACAGCCTCATCTGCAGTTGTAAAATAGGACTGATTTGCCTGGGCTTCTGTTTCTTCCCCTGTGGCATCTTCTCCTGCTGACTGAGCTGCATCTGATGTCGGTTCTTCATCAGCTGAAGATTTTTCTTTTACCTCAGCCTGTCCAGTTACAAGGATTCCCTCTTCATCAAACAGATAATATCCTGTATGGGTTTCCCCTTTATACTCTGTGCTGATCTTTACAATTCCGTCTGCCACTGTATAAAATTCTTCATTTGTTACAGACACTGTATCCGTTGCTGCTGGTGTTTCCATTGCTGTAACCTCTGCTGTCACAGCTGTTGTATCTGTTTCAGCCACTGCTGTTTCAGATGATTCTGTCTGATCTCCTGAGAATCCGTCAGTCTCAGACAGCATCTCCTCATCGGGTAGTGCTGCTGTTGCTGCTTTCTGATCATCTGTATTTGCTGTATCCTGATTTTTTGCAGGTTTGCGCAGTTTAAAGCCATTCTCTGTGCTTACCCAGTCCTCAGCTTTCACTACAGCGGCTCCAACGGCATCCGTAGCATCTGCTGTTGACGGCGTCTCGTCCGGCAATGCAGCAGCCGTATCCGTTCCCGCTGTAAATGCGTCGTCTGTCTGTTCCTGTGATGGTACTGCTGTCCCATCATCTCCATCTGAAAAAGCGTCTGCTTCTGTTTCAGAAGTTTCTTCTGTAACATTTACTTCTTCTGCATCTGTCTGTGTGGCAACAGCCGGAGCTGTATCAGGTGAAGTAAATGCAGCAGCACCTGCTTCACTGACAGTTGCCATTGTCATAATAAGACTCAATGTAACCGCAACTAATCTTCTTTTCACAATAAGTTCCTCCTCTTTTATTCATGTTACTTTATGGTTACTGTTCACTCTGTTTGTGCACAGCAGCTTTCTACTCGCCAAGGCCGCTATCAATAGCAGCAACAAGATGATCCAGGGCTTCCTGTTCATCAACACCTTCACAGGTAAGTTCTATCTCATTTCCGCATTTTACGCATGCACCAAGTACACTCAGTACACTCTTTGCATTTGCCATGCCCCCATCGTAGACAAATGTTATCTGTGACTGGTATTTCATTGCCTCATTGCACAAAATCCCCGCAGGTCTCAGATGAAGACCTGTGGGATTTTTAACTGTCACTTTTTTACTGACCATTTCACTGTTCCTCTTATATTGTTACTACCCCTTCTGTAAGTGGAGAATTCTTTTATTCCTTGTTTTCCTTACTGTCATCAACAGCAGTCCCTGATGAAATCACTACTTCCGTAGTCACATCTTCCACTGTCTCATAACCATCCGGCAAGACTATCTCAACCGGGACTTCATAACTTCCTTCTTTTTTGCCATCCAGATCTATAGATGCCTTAATGTCTTTGTCATTATTCAGATCATCCAGATCTTTGTTATCTGATTTGATTCTCACTTCTATCTGCGCAGTCTCAAATGTTACCTGCAGATCTTTCGGTTTATTCTTAACCTCTATATTCTTAGTCGGAAATTCAAACTCTCTGCTTCCGGCCGGAAGAATACTTACAGTCACCCATACATCTTCACTGGAGTCACTGGTAAGTTTCACATTGTCCGGCAGAAGATTCGTAAGACTGATTTTTTTCTCCACATCTTCGGATTCACCGGAAATATCAATACTGTCTTCCGGTATAGTGATCACATTATTATTATCCGCAAGACTTTCAAGACCTTCTGCACTGCCTGCTACACTGATCGTATCCGGCACTGTTCTCACAGCCCCAACCTGATATCCTTCAGCCGGTGTCCCTACATAATCTGCAGATATCTGCACTCCCTGACGGATTTTCCATAATTTTGCAGTCACTGTTACTTTTGCATTATTCTCAATCCGCAATGAATTCATTTCAGAATCGGTAAGTACCTCCTGATTCTTATCAATGATCGTAAGGTTTACATCCTGTGTAAAATCCTCTGTATTCCCATCCAGTTCAATGGAAGCATTTACCTTATCTATTTTATTGATCAGCGTCTTCGGGCCTGTAATCCTTACTTTCTCCGGACTGGCAGTCAGACTTCCTACTTCATAATCTTTGCCCGGTTTCGTATCACCTCTGCTGACATTTACCACAAACTCCTGTGTCTCTTTTTCATCAAGATTTACACTGAGATTCTGAGGAGTAACTTTGATATCACTGGGAGATACCCCCGGTACAGAACAGGTAACGGTAATAGGAACCATAACCGGATTTGTATCCAGGCTTACCGCCTGCTGAAGATCAGCTACCGCAGAGATGTCTGTGACTTTGATCTTGTCTCTGATCTTCTTGGTTGCAGTGATCGCAACTTTTATGGAATCCTGGTTCTGTTCCGGCATACACATCTTACCGATGGTATCTGAAGATTCCACATATTCCTTGTTGATCAGTTCCACATCATTGAGCGTATAGTAATTGGTTCCTGTCGGATTATCTATGTTTACAACGATCAGCCATAGCACAACAGCTATTGCGACAGACATGATTTTCAGAGGTATATTATCTGTTATTTTTCGCTTCTTCATGCTTCACTCTTCCTTTCAGTAAATGGCGAAGTTTGCTGTTGTCTACAACCTGCTTATTCTGCGCTCTGACCAGGATTTCTCTGAGTTTTGCACTGTTTACACTTCTGGTCAGCTTTCCTCCCTGCGCTACAGATACCTGACCGGTTTCCTCTGATACAATGATCGTAACAGAATCTGTCTGCTCACTGATCCCCACACCTGCCCTGTGCCGCGTTCCAAGCTGTTTGCTCAGTTCCATATTATCAGACAGTGGAAGATAGCATGTTGCAGCCACAATCCTGTTCTCTCTTACAATAACAGCTCCGTCATGAAGTGGTGTGTTATGTTCAAATATATTGATCAGAAGCTGACTGGTAAGGATTGCATCCAGATTAATACCTGTTCTTATATAATCGGTCAGCAGCTCATTCTGCTCAATTACGATCAGTGCTCCGGTCTTAACTTCTCCCATATCAAAACATGCTTTGACCAGCTCACTGATGGTTTTATCCGTAAATCTTTCCTTCACCTCTTTACCTGCATCAAAAGGTATCAGTGAAGCCATGATTCGCTTTTGTCCAAGCTGTTCCAGAACTTTTCTGAGCTCCGGCTGAAAAATAACGATCACACCTACGATCAGTGTACTTGCCAGATTTGAAAAAATCCACAGAATCGTATTCATCCTGAAAATATACGCGATCAGAATGAAGAGGAGAACGACCAGTATTCCTTTCAGAAGTGTATATGCATGAGTATATTTGATCCATACCATGAACTGATATACAAAAAAAGCGATCAGTGCAATCTGTATGATATCTATAATCCCAATCTTAGGAAATGCCAGTCTTGATAATGTTTCTATCAAATTTCCTGAAAAATCCTGCATATGGCTCTCCTTTCCTTATCATTTTTATATATCTTATCGTTGAAAATGTTTTCAGTGGATTTTGTGTTACTGTTCACTCCGTTCACAGTAACGTAGCCAAAATTCATTCCAGATTGCCTGCGGCAATGGAATTTTGGCTCGTATGTCTCATCGTTACCGGAAACTGCTTTTTACAGATTTTTTAATGATTCTTCCAGTTTCTTCTCAAAATCCACGCTGTCAATATCTTTCTTTCTCTCTACAGGTGCTGCAGCCTCATCTGTCGTCACTGCTTTCTCATCACCATGAAAAATAGGATTCGCATAAGAAACAACGTTATCCTGTGCCGGTCTTTCATCCTTTGCAGAACTTCCGTTAATCTTCTTTATACTTCTTTCAGATGTTGTGACACAGGCTTTCGGCACTGCTTTTACATAATAATAATATTCATCATCCTCATATTCCAGTCTCTCGGTACGGGTATAGTCACCACCAAATACAAAGAATTCAAGAAGTAATCCTATCACCACAGAGATCACTGTATAAATGATCAGCGTAACAACATCAATATCCAGTCTAAAATAAAATCCACCTGCAATAATCATCAGAACATACACAACTCCACCTGCAATAATGGCAATTCTCCATGCATAGTCAAAAGAGCGGGTACGTATCAGATTCACCAGCAGAATCACTGCGATAAAGGCAATCACTGTGATCCACATTCCCCAGTTCTGCACGATTCCATCTGTCAGAAGTTTTAATTTGTCAGCTATGGCAACATCCGGGTTTTCCAGAAGTTTATGCTGTACACGTATAAAACGGATAAAATAGTAAATAATCACTCCGCAGCCTGCAGGAAGTGCAGAAAACGCATTGCACAAAAGTCCGCTTCCGATAGGAAGAAGCGTCGGAACACTGAACCCAAAGGAAAGCGGTGTAAATACAAGTACTAAATTATTGTCTGAACTGAATCTCAGGAAGAGAATTGCCATAAACAGGATCAGCACAAGCATAAAACCTGCAACTTCTATCCCCAGTGCATAACCATGTGCGACCATCAGGGCAAATCCTACAAAAATCATTACACCCGAAGGAAGAATGGAACAGATCAGTGCAAGGATCAGAACAATAAATATATTATCGATCTGCTTCATATATCCCATATTGGTATTGATCCATATGAAATAAGCCATTGCCAGAACAAAACGTAAGACAGGCAGGATATAAATCTCATACTGGCTGTATAAATTCTTTATTCGCTGTTTTAATTCGAGTAATGCTGTCATTTTTTATATCCTCCTGTAACTCCTCTGGCTGAAGATTTTTTATCTTCGCGACCGTAGATTTTACTTAATTGTGTAAGTTCTTCATAATAATTTTTCACACTTTTCTTTGCTTTATGGTATTTCACCGTATATTGGATATATGTCAGGACAGAAAACAGTACCAGCACTGCCACATACCCCAGAATAACTTCCACGCCCAGTGAAACAAGGTTCATCTTATGAACATTATCTATCAGATATTCAGCAAAATATGCTGCGATACCGGCCAGAATCAGGCAATACCCAATCGTAACAAGGAAAAAATTCTTAATCATGGCAAGTCCGATATAATCACTACGGTAGTACCTGCTGACCGGAAGATATTTCTTTCCTTCACCCTGTTCATACATGGCAAGTTTATTCATGATTTTTATCTTCTCTTCATTTAACATAAATTACTCCTTACTGTATGCTTTTCCTTTTGCTATAATCCGCTATTACTGTTCACTCTGTTCTCAGCAACAACCTGATATCATTCATATAATCATACAGATTAATTGTAACATATATCATTATGTATGAAAAGTGTTTTTTCTTATCTCCTGCCTATGCAAACCGTAAGAAAATAAACATTTCCGGCACCTTTTCTCTTCAGGCATCCGGCCATTGCATCGATCGTACTTCCTGTTGTATACACATCATCTATCACCAGGATATTCTTTCCCCTGACATCCCCGGTCACGCAGAACGCTTTTTCCAGGTTTTTTCTTCTCTGCAAAGCATTCAGTTTTTTCTGCGACTTTGTCTTTAAAACTTTCTGCACAATATTGACATCTGTGGAAATCCCGGTATAATGACCGAGTTTCTCCGCCAGATATGCAGCCTGATTAAAACCTCTCTGCCGCTCCTTCGACCTGTGTACCGGAACCGGCACGATCAGATCCGGCTTCCATTCCCGCAATTCTTTCTGCGCATATCGATACATTGCTCTGGCATAAAAATCACCGTATTCTCTGCATCCATAGTACTTATATCTGGTAACAGATCTTCTCATTATGCCATCATAGACAAAAATCCCTCTTCCCTGTTCATACACATGCCTGTGTTTCTGACAGTCTCTGCAGTATTCCCCTGTTTCTATGGGTTTTCCACATTTATAACATCTGGGATGACCAATCGGACGAAGTTCTTTCTCGCATTCCGGACAGATCATCCTTCGCTGATCTGCCAGTATTTTCTGACAGACCGGACAGCATCTCGGGTAAAAAATATCAGCAACCATGTTCAGAAACCGTTTCATTTCCATTTCCTTCCACTATTTTACTCTTTGTTTTGCTATCCTCTGTATTTCTGTTTTTCTCATATTATCGGAATAAATTTTTTTCTGTTATTATTCAGTCATCAGATCACAGTCTGCAATATCATTCTTCACCATCTGTATTATTATCCCCTGTAGTCTCACTCAGTTCTCTGATCCGTTCATCCAGTGCACTGTATCTCTTCTGCTGTTTTTCATTGCGTATCATCTCTGCAAAGGTCTCCTCGTTTCCCACAACCGTCACACATTTTCTTGCTCTGGTAACTGCGGTATAAAGAAGGTTCCTGTTTAAAAGCATCTGTGGTCCGGAAAGCAATGGAAGTATGACTGCCGGATACTCAGATCCCTGCGACTTGTGGATTGTAATAGCATATGCAAGTTCCAGTTCCTCCAGCTGTTTGAACGAGTACATTGCAAAACGTCCATCCTCAAATTCCACTTCTGCTGTCTCAGCAAATTCATTGATTTCCCTGAGGATTCCGGTGTCTCCGTTAAATACTCCCACGCCTTTCTCAATGACAACCCCATATCGTCCCCGGATTTCCCATTCCATCTGATAATTATTTCTGATCTGCATGACCTTGTCCCCTGTGCGGAACAGCCGGTCTCCAACCGCCCTCTCGGATTTCCCGTCTTCCGGCGGATTCAGGTATCTCTGCAGGATCTGATTCAGCCGCTCTACTCCCAGAAGTCCCTTTCTCATAGGTGTCAGTACCTGTATCTCAAAGGGTTTGGCATCTACATAGCGCGGCAGTTTCTCCTGGATCAGCGCGATCACTACTCTTATAATGATATCTGCATCATATCTCTTCAGAAAAAAGAAATCCCTGCTCTTATTATTGATCTGAACCTGTTCTCCCTTATTTATCTTATGAGCATTTACAACAATATCACTCTCTGATGCCTGTCTGAATATCTTAGTCAGTTCCACTACAGGGAAACATCTGCTTCGGATAATATCTCTCAGCACATTGCCCGGGCCTACACTCGGAAGCTGATTCTCATCCCCCACAAGGATCAGTCTGGTTCCTGCTACCACTGCAAGAAGAAGAGAATGCATCAGATGAATATCCACCATAGACATTTCATCAATAATGATCACATCTGCCTCCAGCGGATTCTGTGCATTCCTCTCGAATTTAGCTGAATGCCCGTCCCTCTCTTCCTCCGGCATTCCATTCAGTTCCAGCAGACGGTGAATTGTCTGCGCCTCATATCCGGTAGTCTCTGTCATTCTCTTTGCAGCACGTCCGGTAGGTGCAGCCAGCCGAATCTCTGCACCTTCTCCCTCAAAAAAGCGGATGATCGCATTGATCGTTGTCGTTTTACCTGTACCGGGGCCTCCTGTAAGAATAAAGAGTCCATGATCCGCTGCTTCAGTGATTGCTTTCTTCTGCATTTCATCCAGAACAGTTCCTGTCTCTTTCTCGATCAGCTCAATTCTGTGCCTGACAAGCTCTTTATCCTCAGGACACACAATATTCAGTTCATTAAGCATCCTGGCAGTGTTCAGTTCCAGATAATAATACTGTGCCGGATAAACGATAGTTTCTCCGCTTTTTTCTTTCAGCACCAGCTTCCTGTCAATAACCATATCCATAAGGTGTTTCTCCATATAGGATTCATCCACTCCCAGAAGTCTGGCACATCTTGTAAATAACTGTTCCCTCGGAAGATAAGTATGTCCTTCTCCCGAAGCCTGCAGAAGAGTATACAGCATTCCGCTGCGGATTCTGTAATCTGAGTCTGCGTGAATACCGACTCTGGCAGCAATCTCATCAGCAATCTTAAATCCCACACCGGAAATATCTTCCGCAAGTCTGTAAGGATTCTCCTGAAGGATCGTATAGACAGATTCCTTATATTTCTGATAAATCTTTGCGCCCAGGTTCAGGGAAATCCCATATTTCTGCAGAAAGATCATTACTTTTCGCATCTCTGCCTTCTCACTTACCTGCGCAGCGATCTCCCGGGCTTTTTTCTCACTGATTCCCTTTACCTCTGCAAGCCGCTCCGGCTCTTCTTCTACGATACGGAGTGTGTCATCTCCAAACTTCCGCACGATCCTGGCAGCCAGTGCAGCACCGATTCCCCTGATGGCGCCCGAACCCAGATAACGTTCTATTCCATATGTATCCTCCGGCATCTTCTCTGTAAAAGAACTGATCTGAAACTGTTTGCCATATACCGGATGATGGATATATACTCCGGTTGCTTCAATAGATGCCCCCTGTGTGATCGCAGGGAAACTTCCCACGCAGGTCAGCTCTTCCTCTTTTTTTGTACCTTTCAGTACCATAACTGTATATCCGTTATCTTCATTTCTGAAAATAACATGATCTATGTATCCTGTGACAGTTTCACTCATGTGCTTTTCTCCACACCTCCTGCTTCTTTGATCCTCTGACAACGCAAAAAGGCACTGCACTGTGCAGTACCTCCTGCTTTATCCGTCAAAACGTGCCATTACCTCTGCATACTTACCGGTTCCCACTGCGACCACGCTCATTGCATCCTGCACAGTCAGTGTACTTACTCCGGTTCTCTGCTCGATCAGTGTATCCATCCCATGAAGAAGGGCACCGCCGCCTGTAAGTACGATTCCTCTGTCTACAATATCCGCAGCCAGTTCCGGCGGTGTCTTTTCCAGAATTCCATGAACAGTCTCCACAATCTGGCTTGTAGCATCCTTTAACGCCACACGTATTTCTTCTGAGGTAAGTGTCACTGTCTTCGGCAGACCGGTGATCACATTTCTCCCCTTTACTTCCATTGTTCTCGGATTTGATTCCTCTATAGCCGTACCAATCTGAATTTTGATCTTCTCTGCCATATCTTCTCCGATAAAAAGTCCATGATTCTTTCTCACATAGTTCAGTATAGCCTGATTAAAAGTGTCCCCTGCAACTTTCACAGAAGCGGAAACCACAACCCCCGCAAGAGAGATAACCGCAACATCCGAAGTTCCGGCTCCAATGTCTACGACCAGATTTCCAAAGGGCTTGGTCACATCCACCCCGGCTCCGATTGCCGCAGCTATAGGTTCCTCCACCATATAGACATCTCTGGCACCAGCCTGATAGGTTGCTTCCTCCACTGCCTTTTTCTCAATCTCTGTAATTCCACTGGGAACACAGATACTGATCCTGGGCTTGCGGAAAGCTCTTCTTCCTATTGCTCTGGATATAAAGTATTTCAACATCTTCTCTGTAACTGTATAATCAACGATCACGCCCTGTCTGATGGGACGGATGATCTCCATATCTGAAGTAATGCGCCCTTCCATCAGACGGGCTTCTTCACCGATCGCACGTATCTTCTCTGTATTTTTATCATAAACTACGATCGAAGGCTCATTTAGCACAAGCCCCTTTCCTGTAGAATAAGCCAGACTGTTCCTGGTTCCCAGGTCAATTCCAATATCACTTGTCGGCATGGAAATCCCCTTTCTGTTCTTACGTTCTCCTCATCCCCTTCAACTGATCATTACTTTTTACAGTCTCTACCGGGGACTTATCCGGTTTAGTTATAACAACTCCATAAAATAATGCGATCAAAACAGTCCAACAGGGCTTCACATCCTGATAAGCCGGATCAAAATATATTATTTACGAGAATTGCTATAAATAATCTCTTCTATTATATACAACTTCCATTTAAAAAGAAAGTCCTGCAATATGATTTCAAGATTATTTCAGATATTTCTTTACATATTTTCCGGTATAGGAAACCGGTGACTGTGCCACCTCCTCAGGAGTTCCCTGAGCAACTACGGTACCTCCTTTGTCTCCGCCCTCCGGTCCGATATCAATGATATAATCTGCGGTCTTAATCACATCCAGATTATGCTCGATCACAACTACTGTATTACCGCCCTCCGATAATCGTTTCAGAATCTCCACCAGCTTATGCACATCCGCAAAATGCAGACCTGTGGTAGGCTCATCCAGAATGTAGATAGTCTTACCTGTGCTGCGCTTGCTCAGCTCTGTGGCAAGCTTGATCCTCTGTGCCTCTCCTCCGGAAAGCTCTGTGGACGGCTGTCCCAGCCGGATATAGGAAAGTCCTACATCATAAAGAGTCTGTATCTTTCTTTTAATAGAAGGAACATTCTCAAAAAAAGTCAGTGCTTCCTCCACCGTCATATTCAGCACATCGTAAATATTCTTATCCTTATACTTTACTTCCAGGGTTTCTCTGTTATATCTCTTACCTTTGCAGACCTCGCATGGTACATATACGTCCGGAAGGAAATGCATCTCAATCTTGATAATGCCGTCACCGCTGCAGGCTTCACATCTTCCGCCCTTTACATTAAAACTGAATCGTCCTTTCTTATATCCTTTTGCCTTGGCATCTGCTGTTGCTGCAAAAAGATCTCTGATCTGGTCAAATACCCCGGTATAAGTCGCAGGATTGGAACGTGGAGTACGGCCAATAGGTGACTGGTCAATATTGATAACCTTATCCAGTTGGTCTGTTCCCAGAATATCCTTATGTTTTCCCGGGATCACTCTTGCCCGGTTCAGATCTCTTGCCAGGCGTTTATAAAGAATCTCATTGATCAGAGAGCTCTTACCTGAGCCCGAAACTCCTGTGATACAGGTCATGATCCCAAGAGGTATCTTCACATCAATATTCTTGAGATTATTCTCTGCCGCCCCCTTGACAGTAAGAAAACCGGTTGGCTTCCGTCTCTCCAAAGGTACCGGAATTTTTAATTTCCCGCTCAGATAAGCTCCTGTGATGGAATCCTCGTTCTTCATCAGATCCTCTGCAGTTCCCATGGCAACCAGTTGTCCGCCATGCTCCCCTGCACCGGGTCCGATATCTACAATACAGTCTGCGGCACGCATGGTATCTTCATCATGCTCTACAACGATCAGGCTGTTTCCAAGATCACGCAGCTTCATCAGAGAACCAAGAAGTCTGTCATTATCCCTCTGATGCAGTCCGATGCTTGGTTCATCCAGAATATAGGCAACTCCTACCAGCCCGGAACCGATCTGGGTAGCCAGACGGATTCTCTGCGCCTCGCCGCCGGAAAGAGTTCCTGTCGCACGTCCCAATGAAAGATAATCCAGTCCTACATCTGACAGGAAACTTACTCTTGCCCTGATTTCCTTCAGAATCTGCCTGCCGATAAGCTGCTGCTGCTCGGAAAGCTGCATATCCGCAAGAAAGGCTTTCAGCTTCTCTATGGAAAGATTGGTGACCTCATAAATATTCTTATCCGCTACAGTCACAGCCAGTGATTCCTTCTTTAATCTCTGACCTTTACAGGTTTTACATGGAGTAATGCGCATAAAAGATTCATACTCCTGCTTCATGGCATCAGAGCCTGTCTCTCTGTAACGCTGCTCCACATTTCGGATCAGCCCCGGAAACGCCACATCGTAAACGCCCTCTCCGCGCTGCCCTTTATAGTAAACCTTTACAGAATGCCCATTGGTTCCGTTGATCAGAATGTCCTGTATCTTCTCCGGATATTCCTCAAAAGGTGTTGCCAGGCTGAAATCATATTCTCTGGCAAGAGCATCCAGGATTGCCCTGGAAAAGCTTCCCTCATTTGTGCAGGACTGCCATCCTGTGACCACAATGGCACCATCCAGGATACTCAGAGATCTATCCGGGATCATCAGATCAATATCAAATTCCATTTTATACCCAAGTCCCAGACAATCCGGGCAGGCACCAAAAGGATTATTGAAAGAAAAGCTTCTCGGTTCGATCTCATCTACACTGATACCGCAGTCAGGGCAGGAAAAGCTCTGGCTGAAATTGTGAATATTTCCATCCATAGTATCTACCATCAGAAGGCCCTCTGCCAGATCCAGCACTGTCTCAATGGAATCTGAGAGTCTTTTCTCAATCCCGGGCTTCACGATCAGACGGTCTACCACAATCTCTATATTATGCTTGATATTCTTGTCCAGACTGATCTCCTCAGAAAGCTCATACAGGTTTCCGTCAATCTGCACACGTACATATCCGCTTCTCTTTGCCTGCTCCAGAAGCTTTGCATGAGTTCCCTTGCGGCCCCGCACAACAGGAGCCAGAAGCTGGATCTTCGTTCTCTCCGGAAAAGACATGATACTGTCTACCATCTGGTCAACTGTCTGCTTCTTAATCTCTCTTCCGCACTTCGGACAATGAGGGATTCCCACTCTGGCATACAGAAGTCGGAAATAATCATAGATTTCTGTCACTGTTCCTACTGTGGAACGGGGATTGCGGTTGGTAGATTTCTGATCAATGGAAATGGCCGGCGGCAGACCTTCGATGCTCTCCACATCCGGCTTCTCCATCTGTCCCAGGAACTGTCTTGCATAGGAAGAGAGAGATTCCATATAACGGCGCTGTCCCTCTGCATAGATGGTATCAAAAGCCAGTGAAGATTTACCGGAGCCACTCAGTCCTGTAAATACCACAAACTTGTCTCTGGGAATATCCACACTTAAATTCTTAAGATTATTAACATTGGCACCTCTGATCCTGATAAAGTGCTTCTTCGTTGTATCTGCTGCCATTGTGGGCCTCCTGTTTCTCATTTATAAATAATAACTGTTTCTTACCTTGACAGTTACACCTTTTTCGTATGTTATGATATTCATGGATTGTGCGCAGTTTCGCTGCCCTGCAATCCTCATGGCATCAGTATAATACAGGAACATTTGTTCGTCAAGGCGTTTACGGCAAAAAATCCGCCATAACGGAATTGCTTACATGGATTCCTTCTCTGCTCAGAAAAATCCTTCCTTTTTCTTCCAAAAGCAGTCCCATTGACTTATATTTTCTCAGAACATCCCCGTATATTGCATCTATTTCACTGCCAAACTGTCGCTCAAACTCAGCTTTTGAGATTCCTCTGGTCATACGAAGTCCCAGAAACATGAACTCCGCCATCTCATCCTCTCTGGTGAGGGGCGGCTCTTTTTCTCTTATTTTTTCCGGTGTTCTGCTGTTTTCCAGATATTTTTTCATATCCTGTGTATTGGCAAAACGTTCCTTTCCATAAAGAGAGGAAGCTCCCAGGCCAAACCCCAGATAATCCTGTCGGATCCAATAACCCACGTTATGCCTGCATTCTCTGCCTTTCTTTGCGTAATTGGAAATCTCATACTGCTCAAAGCCATATTCTCTCAGAATCTGTGCTGTTGCCTCATACATATTGTACTCCGCATCTTCATCCGGCAAATTCAGCGTCCGCGATGCAAAAGGTGTGCCCTCCTCAATGATCAGGCTGTATGCGGAAATATGTTCCGGATCCAGTCCTGCAACAGTGCGAAGATTGTGGATCCATCCTTCATAAGTCTGATCCGGGATCGCACTCATCAGATCAATATTGATATTGTCGAACCCTGCCTCTCTTGCACTTCTGTAAGTCTCCAGAAACTGCTCATAATTGTGGATTCTTCCAAGGATCTTCAGTTCTCTGTCATCCGGCGACTGTAAACCTATGCTCAGGCGGTTGATTCCATATGTTCTGTATGCCTGCAGTTTGTTTCTGTCTGCAGTCCCCGGGTTTACTTCTATGGTGATCTCAGCATGATCCGCAATCTGAAATTTTCGTCTTATATGATTTAAAATTTCTCCTATGAATCTCTCATCCAAAACAGAAGGAGTGCCCCCTCCAATAAATACAGAGGATACACTCCTTCCTTTTCCTTCTTCTGCTGCATTGATTTCTTCAAGCAGAGCATCTACATAATCAGCCTGCTCCTTTGGACCTGACGGACCGGAAAGGAAATCACAGTAATCACATTTTTTTATGCAAAATGGAATGTGGATATAGATTTCCATGGGAGAATCTGTGATATTCCTTCTCTCCATTGTAATCTGCTCCTGTTATGACCTGTTTTCTATTCCTCAGTATCTGATGTACTGCTGTCTTGCTCATTGTTATCTGCTGAGTCGACACTGTTATCTGTACTGTCGGCATCACTTTGGCTGTCTGAACTTTCCGCAGATGAGATACCTGCTGCATCCTGCTCTGCCAGATACGTATTTACCATTGTCAGATTACCATTGGTAGTAACTGCTGCGGAAGCTACCTGATCCGGTGCCGGAGTGGGACTTGTCTCTTCCGGCGCAACACTGATCTGGATCACTTTGGAGGACGCTTCATCTACCTCCCTGGTTTTCCCACATCCGGAGACAGAAATTCCAAGCAATAACATACATAGTATAACTGTTTTTCGCTTAATCATTTTCTTCAATATTTTAACCTTCTGTTGAGATGAGCACTATTCACAGATAACTGTTCAGTACCTTCACAGTTACCATTCATACTTTATTTATCATCCAGTTTCAATACACTCATAAATGCTTTCTGCGGAATCTCCACATTGCCTACCTGACGCATACGTTTCTTACCTTCCTTCTGTTTCTCCAGAAGTTTCTTCTTACGGGAAATATCACCGCCGTAACATTTGGCAAGTACATCCTTACGCATGGCTCTGACTGTCTCTCTGGCAATAATCTTGCTTCCGACAGCTGCCTGGATCGGAATCTCAAAAAGCTGGCGGGGAATCTCGTCTTTTAATTTCTCGCACATCTTACGGCCTCTCTCATATGCTGTATCTGCATGTACGATAAAGGAAAGAGCATCCACTTCTTCTTTGTTTACCAGAATATCCAGTTTCACAAGCTCGCTGCGCTCATATCCGCAGAGTTCGTAATCCAGAGAAGCATAGCCTCTGGAGCGGGATTTGAGGGCATCAAAGAAATCATAGATAATCTCATTTAACGGCAGCTTATATTTCAGAAGCGCACGTGTTTCTTCCATATAATCCATTCCCAGATACTGCCCTCTTCGTTCCTGGCAAAGATCCATAATTGCACCGATAAATTCAGTTGTTACCATGATCTCGGCATTTACCATTGGTTCTTCCATGTATTCAATCTCTGATGGATCCGGCAGATTGCTTGGGTTTGTCAGATTGATAACTTCGCCGTTAGTTTTGTGTACTTTGTAAATAACACCGGGAGCTGTAGTCACAAGATCAAGGTTGTATTCTCTTTCCAGACGCTCCTGAATAATCTCAAGATGGAGCAATCCCAGAAAACCACACCGGAAACCAAAGCCAAGGGCTACAGATGTCTCCGGTTCATAGAACAGAGAGGCGTCATTGAGCTGAAGCTTCTCAAGAGCATCTCTCAGATCACCGTATTTGGCACCATCTGCCGGGTATAATCCGCAGTATACCATAGGGTTTACTTTCTTATAGCCCGGAAGTGCTTCTGCACATGGTCTTTCCTTATCTGTAACTGTATCACCTACACGAGTGTCACCAAGGTTTTTAATACTCGCAGTGATGTATCCTACCATGCCTGCTGTCAGTTCCTCACATGGAATAAACTGACCTGCACCAAAGTATCCGACTTCCACAACTTCTGTGGTGAAGCCAGTTGCCATCATATGGATCTGGGTGCCTCTTTTCACACGGCCATCCATGACACGGCAGAATACGATAACGCCTTTGTATGCATCATAAATGGAGTCAAAGATCAGGGCTTTTAATGGTGCATCTACATCGCCATGAGGTGCCGGGATCTTTGTTACGATCTGTTCCAGGACTTCTTCTACATTAAGTCCTGTTTTGGCAGAAATCCTTGGTGCGTCATGGGCTTCAAGGCCGATGACATCTTCGATTTCATTTACCACACGATCCGGTTCTGCACTTGGCAGGTCGATTTTGTTGATGACCGGAAGGACATCCAGGTCATGGTCAAGGGCAAGATATACATTTGCCAATGTCTGGGCTTCGATTCCCTGAGCTGCATCTACTACCAGGATTGCACCGTCGCAGGCTGCAAGGCTTCGGGATACTTCGTAATTGAAGTCTACATGGCCGGGGGTGTCGATCAGGTTGAAGATGTATTCTTCGCCGTCTTTGGCTTTGTATACGATTCGTACTGCCTGAGATTTAATGGTGATTCCACGTTCTCTTTCAAGTTCCATGTTGTCCAGTACCTGTGACTGCATTTCACGTTCTGTCAGAGTGCCGGTCATTTCGATGATTCGGTCGGCAAGAGTGGATTTGCCGTGGTCTATGTGTGCAATAATACAGAAATTTCTGATTTTGCTCTGGTCTATCATTAAGGAATTCCCTCCTGAGTTCTTTCTTATATACTGTAATTGATGGGTTTGCTAATTCTGTATTATAGCATATGGAGCAAGGGTTTGTCATCTGTTTATCTACAGGGACGCACAGAAACATCCTGGTAATTATTATCTTTGCCGTGCGTCAGCACGCCTGCAGGTATCTTCCTTGTCCTTCGCACTCTGCTGAACTGTCTTGATTGCATTATTTTATGGAATTGCTATAGAATTTATCCTTGCAGTACCTTGTCTAAGATGTCGGCAAATGGTTCCATGGCATTTTTTACTTCCTGGACAGTGTTGGTCTGGGCTCCGGCTTCCAGAAGAAGGGAGCGGGGACGGAGGTGGAGATTGTAGCGGTAACCTGCAAGGTAAATTCCCCGGTAAAATTGAGGATAGTATTGGGCTGCCTGGTATTCCAGCTGGAAGGAAAATGCCAGGTTTTGCTGTATGTAGGGATTTGGCAGATAGTCCAGGGAACCTTTGGATGTCGTATAACTCAGTCCATTGTAAAAAAGGATCTGGGCTGTGGGTTTTCCATTGATTTCTGTTACAAGATGGCGGTCTTCGGGGATGCCGTCCCGGTGTAGGTCTATGATCACCTGGATATCCGGGTTTTCCTGAAGATAAGGTTCCAGATAATCGCGGGCATAATCGTAAGCGGCGCTGCGGTCCAGTTCACCTCCTGCCATGTCGAACTGCTCTTTGAGATGGACTACCTGATAACCGTAGTTTTCTGTGAGAAGCTGTGTCAGATAATCTCCTACTCCTACAATCGTGTCGGATTCTTCCCCTTCTCTGGAATCTGCAAAGGTTTCCTGCGAATGGCTGTGATAGATCAGAATCTGAGGGATATCGGTTTCTTTGGTAATTTTTAAGTCCTGTTTCAGAAAATCCCCGGCATTGATCTGTACGGCATCTGCTTCTGTGTTGGAATCTACGATATAGAATTGTCCCAGAAGATAATTATAATCTGCCAGTTTTTCGGGGGACAGGTCGATTATTGGATGAGGAACTGCAGCAGCAATGGTTTCTGTGCTGTTCTGAATATTTTGGTCATTCTGCGCTGCTGACTCTTGCGGCTTCTGTGATTTGTCCGTTTCATGATTTTCCGGTGACGCAGTTATCTTTTTCGGTTTAGGTGTCTTGTCTGATTTTTTTGAAGTTTGTTCTGATTCTGATATTTTCGCTGACTCTGATATTTTCGCTGATTTTACTGTTTTTGAGGGGATTGCTGTTTTTTCTGGTACCGGTGTAGATTCTGGTGTCTGTAATTCTTCAGATTCACCTTTTTCTGCCAGCAATTGTTCGGACCGTGCACGCTCTCCCAGATATTTTCCGTTTTCTCCTGCTATTTTTTTATAAGTTTCAATATCTTCACAGGAACTCATATGAGCTCTTTTTTCCAGAAAGCGGTACAGGGGCAGATGCCTGTACACATTTTCTCCTGTAAAAAATGTCCCCGGCAATACTGCCAGAGTGGCAAAAAAGCACATGCTAAGCAGAATGCAGAACGCTTTCTGAACGTTTGTCACATGGATCACCTCTTGACTTATCCTATGTCCATGTTTTCCCATTTATACCCTGTTCACACTGACGGAACAATTTTCCGGTCAGCCGCCTATTTCCTCAAACGCCATGTTCAGTCCTTCTGAGATTGTGAAGCTCAGGTATTTTACTGTCTCATCCACATCTTTGGGAGTTACAAACATGGTGTGAAGATGAGGAGATATCATTTCTTCCAGAAATTCTTTCTGTTCTGCCTCTTCCAGAGCTTCCAGAAGGTGTGCCATGGAATCATGGACAATAGTTGCCGCATCTACTACGGTGGGTACTCCGATCCCGATCACTTTTACCTGCAGATTTTCTTCTGTAAGCCCCACTCTGTGATTGCCTACACCGGAACCCGGGTTGATTCCTGTATCTGTGATCTGAATTGTACGGTTCAGGCGTCTGGTGCTTCTTGCTGCCAGCGCATCAATGGCAATCACTATGTCCGGCTTTGTCTCTGCCACGATTCCCTGTATGATCTCAGATGTCTCCATCCCTGTCTGCGCCATTACTCCCGGGATAATTCCGCTGATACGGTGCATTTTTTCTTTTCCAAGACTCTGCAGGCCATACTCTCTTATCATATGTCTCGTTATATGAAGGTTCTCTACCACATGAGGCCCCAGGGAATCGGCTGTGATCGCTGAATTACCCAGACCTACTACCAGAATGGACTGCTCACGTTCCAGATTGATCACATTCTGTAAATGACGGGCGATTTCCAGGGAAATTTCTCTGTGATAATCCTCATCATGTACAGAAAGCCCCGGAGCTTCTATCGTAATATAGCTTCCCTGGGGCCGTCCCATTGTCCGGGCACCGTTTTCTGTGGTGATCTTTACCACAGTGGTACGGATATCTTTCTCTTCGTTATAATCTTCGTGGATCTCCACTCCCCGGACTTCTACGTTTTCCTCTGTAAACCGTTCGGTTGCCTCCAGCGCCAGGTCTGTTCTTATTCCGTAATTATCCAACATCTCTTTTCCCTCCGTACTTCATTCAATATTTGTTACTGTTTACTCCGTTCTTATAACAACTTTTTATATCTATTTTTAGCTTTTTTTATGGAAATATGTATTGACAAGGAAGATTATTTGAGATAATATATATAAGCATGTTCATAGGAGCGCCCGTGTCTGTTTCTATGACAGGAGTATAATAATATTTTATCGAATTAAATTGGAGGTGTACGAATTGGCTAACATTAAATCTGCTAAGAAAAGAATTTTAGTAAACAGAACTAAAGCAGCAAGAAACAAATCAATCAAATCTGCAGTTAAAACTTCTATGAAGAAAGTTGAAGCAGCAGTAGCAAATAAAGATAAGGCAGCTGCAGAAGTAGCATTAAAGGATGCTGTTTCCACAATCAGCAAAGCTACATCCAAAGGTGTTTATCACAAAAACAACTGTGCAAGAAAAGTTGCCCGTTTAGCTAAAGCTGTTAACAGCATTGACTAATTATAGATTGAATTTTTAATTATAAGCTTATGATTAAAAAGGACAGCCATCACCGTCATGTGGCTGTCTTTTTTGTTATTATCTTTTGTAACTGCCAGAATATCCGGCAGTTACCGTTTTTCCTATTTTACTTTACTGCTGTACTTAATGATCAGTAATTCTACGCTCAGCTTATCTTCCAGTCGCCCTGTTTTTACTGATTCTTCCGCATCCACAAAATCTTTTACTGCCTGTTCCAATTCTGATATAGTATAGGCTCTGGCACATGTTGTGATATTTTTCACAACAAACCCGGGCACTCCCAGTTTTGAGGCTATTTCTGTCTGTGCAAGTCCTGCTGCTGCAAACTGTTTTGCCAACAGCAGCTGGCGATACTGCTTCGCAAGAAGAAACAGGATTCTCATCGGCGGTTCTTTCAATGTCAGCAGGTCATAATAAAGTTCCAGTGCACGCTTCTGGTTTTTCTCCGTTACCGCACGCACCATATCAAAAATTCTATTGGTTGTCTGGGTAGTGCAGATTTCTTCAATATCCTCTGCCGTCACCACATCCCTGCCTTCTGTATAACTGATAAGCTTCTCCATCTCCATCCTGAGATTCCCCATATCAGTTCCTGTTTTGGTCAGCAGAAGTTCCATGTCTCTCTGGGTGATCTTTTTTCCGGCTTTCCCCAGGATCCCTGCTGCCCAGCGCATCAGAGTTTTTTCATCCTGTCTGATAAATTCCGCAATACTTCCGCAGGCTTTTACTGCTTTGTACATGCGGTTTCTCTTGTCTACTTCCGTTTCTGCAAAAACCAGATACAGATAGTCCGGCAGCTCTTTCATATAATCTGCCAGTTCCTCACACTTATTTTTGAAAAAACCTGTATCTTCCAGCAAAACAACTCTGCGCTCTGCGAAAAATGGCATGGTTTCACAGAGGTCGATCAACTGTTTTACATCAATCCCCTTGCCTTCATAGTGATTGAAGTTCATAGTATCCCCATCCGGATTCAGTGCCTTTACCAGATTCTGTTTATACTGTTGTTTCAGATATGCTTCCTCTCCATAGAGAAGATACACCTGTTTAAAATTTCCTGATTTAATGTCTGCCTGTATGTTTTTCAATTTTCTACTCCTGAGGCTGTTTTGTCTGTAACTGTTCAGCAATCTGTTGTTCTATTCACAGATACCAAGATATCAGACTGCAGAGCAGTTACTTTGTTACTGTTCTCAGTAACGTTACTTTTATTGTATCAATTCCATGACATAATAGCCAGCAGAAAATTTCAGATTATTATTCAGCCGCCCAGCTCCACCATTCTGTGAATGCATCTTCCGGCGCCTTCCATGATATTTTCCGGAAGGAGGATTTCTTCCCCGCCCTGTCCTTTCAGGCAGTTGTAGATGTCCATTAAGGTGGTAACCTTCATATTCATGCATGTAAGCTGTACTGCAACCGGGTAAAATTTCTTATCAGGACATTCAAACTGAAGATGCTCTACAATGCTGTTTTCTGTTCCGATGATAAATTCTTTATGTTCAGATTTCTTTGCAAATTCCATGATTCCTGTAGTGGAGCCTACATAATCAGCCTGCTCTACTACTTCCTGACGGCATTCCGGGTGTACCAGGAAAAGTGCATCCGGATGCGCTGCGCGGGCTTTTTCTACATCTTTTGCACTGACCACGATATGTCTCGGACATCCGCCCTTGTAAAATGCAAAAGTTTTCTCCGGGAGCTTCTCTGCCACGTAGTGTCCCAGGTTCGGATCCGGAATAAATAAAATCTTATCCTGCTCCAGCTTTTTGCAGATTTCAACTGCTGATGAGGACGTAACGCATACGTCACATTCTGTTTTCAGTTCTGAAGTTGTATTAATATAGGCGACAACTGCATAATCCGGATACTGTGCTTTTAATTCACGCAGACCTTCCAGATCCAACTGCTCTGCCATGGGACATCCGGCTACAGGATTAGCAAGCCATACTCTCTTCTTCGGGCTTAAAATCTTGCAGGTTTCTGCCATAAAACGAACGCCGCACATAATCACACCGCTGCAGTCTCTTTTGGACGCCTGTACACTCAGGCCATAGGAATCTCCTGTATAGTCTGCTACTTCCAGAATCTCCTGACCCTGATATGCGTGTGCAAGAATACAGATATCCTGTTCTTTTTTCATTCGCAGGATTTCCTGCTGAATTTCTGCTATTGTCATCTTCTGAATCCCTTCTTACTTATATATTATGATGTTTTTCCTTTTCCCATGGCTGAAGTGGTGCAAGGAAACCTGCTTTCTTTAACTGTTCTCCGATCAGATCCAGCCTTTCCTGGCTGGATGCTTCTATCAGATGATAATGATACCCGGAAGTAGCACTGCTTAATACACTGGAATGGCTGTTGTTGATCGCCTGGACAAATTCATTCACATCCTGTCTGGAACGAATATCCATTTCTGCTGTGACACGGCCATAAACCCTGTGGCTGATGCTGATATTTTTCACCCGCCCGCCACAGTCCACAATCAGATTCAGTTCCTCCGCTGCCTGTTCCTGCCCATGGCGTACTTTAAATTCCCTGGTACATGCAATATATTTATCCTGCTGCAACACATATCCTCTGGTCGTTGACAGGATTCCCGGTGTAGATGCACGTATCACAGCCATATCCTGCACGATCACCTGTCTGCTTACTCCGAACTGTGATGCCATCGCCCTGGCAGCCACAGGTTTTTCTTCCTGCTGAAGGAGCTTTAAAATTTCAGTTCTTCTCTGAGCAGTATTCATACTTTCCCATCCTTTCTCCACGATATAATCCTATAGCAAATTATCCGCTGCAAAACAGCTTCGCTGCCATGTTATTATATTGCATGAAGATTCTTCATGGAAATGTCAAGGATTGGAGCAGAATGTGTCAGTGCACCGCTGGAAACAAAATCCACACCTGTTTCCAGGATTTTGGCGATATTTTCCTTTGTGATATTTCCGGAGCATTCTGTCTGTGCCCGGCCTGCGATAAGCTCTACTGCTTCTTTCATCATTTCCGGTGTCATATTGTCAAGCATAATGATATCTGCTCCTGCTTCTACTGCTTCTTTTACCTGTTCCATAGTCTCTACTTCAATCTCGATCTTACGGACAAATGGTGCATATTCTTTTGCCATGGCCACTGCTTTCGCTACGCTTCCGGCTGCTCCGATATGATTATCCTTAAGCAGTACTCCGTCAGAAAGATTATATCTGTGGTTGCATCCGCCGCCTATACGTACAGCATATTTTTCAAAAACACGACAGTTCGGAGTTGTCTTTCTGGTGTCCAGAAGTGTTACCTTACTTCCTTCCAGAAGCTTTGAAACCTGTTTTGTATAAGTAGCGATACCACTCATTCTCTGGAGATAATTCAGGGCAACTCTCTCTCCGGAAAGAAGCACCCGGATATCTCCTGTTACTGTTCCAAGAAGATCGCCCTTCTTTACTGCCTCACCGTCTTTAAAGTTGAAACTGATCTCTGTTTTCTCATCCAGAATCTGGAATACTCTCGCATATACATCCAGTCCGGCAATGATTCCGTCTTCCTTTGCGATCAGATCTACGGTTCCTTTTACTGCGCTTCGCATCACTGCATTCGTGGAAACATCCTCACTGGTAATGTCCTCCTGAAGCGCCATACGGATCAGCTTGTCTGCCTGCATTTTCATTGTAATACTATTCATGACTTTTTTTCATCCTTTCAATCTCTTTTAATACGGTTTCGTGGCAGGCATTAAGCAGTTCTTCTCTGCTTTCATACATATTCATATCAATTGCATCTGCCCGCACATATTCCGGTGTCTGTCCAAATATCATATCATCTGCAGCCTTTCTTGCAAAGACCAGAGATTCCAGAAGAGAATTACTTGCCAGACGGTTTCTTCCATGGACGCCATTACAGCTTGTCTCTCCACAGGCATAAAGTCCCTTCATGGAAGTTTTGCTTCCCAGATTTACCTTGATTCCACCCATAAAATAATGCTGTGCCGGAACAACCGGGATTGGCTCTTTTCTCGGATCAAAACCTTCTTCCACGCATTGTTCATAAATATGAGGAAAATGTTCCAGAATTGTTTTCTCTCCCAGAGGACGCATATCTTCCCATACAAACTCTGTTCCATCCTTTTCCATCTGGGCAAAAATTTTCTGGCTCAGCAGATCTCTCGGCTGTAATTCGTTTGTAAAACGCTGTCCGTTCTTATCATACAGAAGAGCACCTTCTCCTCTGACTGATTCTGAAACCAGGAAACGCCGTCCGGGTTTCTTTGAATAGAGAGTTGTCGGATGAATCTGGATATAGTCCAGATTTTCCATTTCCACATGGTGCTTCATTGCAATCCCCACACCATCTCCCGCAATATGCGAAAAGTTGGTAGAGTTTTTAAAAAGCCCGCCGATTCCGCCGCAGGCAAGAACCACATACTGAGAATAAACAGGAAATGCCTGGTCATTCCGGTCCATTGCAATGATTCCGCAGACTGTATTGTCTTTGGAGATCAGGTCTACCATAGTCATATATTCACAAATTTCAATATTTTCTTTTATTTTTGCAGCAGTTAAGAGAGTCTGTGTGATTTCTTTTCCTGTAATATCCTCATGAAAAAGAATTCTTGGCTGGGAATGTGCTCCCTCTCTGGTAAATGCCAGATTTCCCAGACCATCCCTTGCAAAATCCACATGATAACGCAGAAGATCTCTGATAATATCATTGGAGCTGCGGATCATCAGATCTACTGCCCGTTTATTATTCTCATAATGTCCTGCCCGCATGGTATCTTCAAAATAATTTTCATAGTCATCTTCGCCGCGCAGCATACAGATTCCGCCCTGTGCCAGGAATGAATCTGACTGGTCTGCCTCCTGCTTGGTGATAAGCAGGATTTTCATTTTCTCCGGAAGGTTCAGTGCACAGTACAGTCCGGCTGCCCCTGTTCCCACAATAATGACATCATAATGTTCTTTCATCTTTCTTTCCTCACATCATGCCTGATTTTCGTTTGTCTGTGCAATTATACTCCCCGGATATACAGGTGTCAAGACACCTGTATATAATCATGACAACATTGTTTGCTTTGAGTTACTGTGAACGTAACCACTTTGAAAATCCTACTGCTTATTGCTTTTCACATCTCCACAGGGGTCTTACTTGATTCGGTTAAAGGCAGAAACAGATTTCCCATTGACTATTGTAACCGCCCCACAGTCTCTGGTGATCAGCACTCTGCTTCCACTCTTCTTCAGCCGTTCCAGCGTATCCGGCGACGGATGCCCGTATGTGTTTGTTGCAGAACAGGAAACAACAGCCAGCTCCGGTCTGACGATTTCCAGAAACTCTGCTCCTGTAGAATATCTGGAACCGTGATGAGCAGTTTTCAGGAAGTCCACATCTTCAAGACACCCATTCTGTATCAGTTTTTCTTCTGTCACCATCCCGATATCTCCGGTAAAAAGCCCTTTGAAATCTTTGCTTATCATTTCCAGAACCATCGCATCTTCATTTACTTCCTTCCCTGATGCTGTGGACTCCGGCCACAGAACCTTCAGTCTGACAGTTCCATATCTGATCTCATCTCCTGCTTTCACAGTAAGCACCCGGACTCCCGCTGACTCTGCCAGCTCTGTCAGCTCCCGATAATTTTTATTCTCCTGAATATCGCTCCATTTGGGCAGGATCAGATTCTCTATGCGCAGAGAAGTCAGATCTTTCTCAACAAATTCCAGAAGTTCCCGCACCCCGCTGATATGATCTTCATCTGTGTGAGAAACATAAATTCCGTCCAGTCTGGAAATCCCTCTGCTCTTCAAGTATGGGAGCAGCTGATATTTTCCCAGTTCATTCTTATTCGTACTGCCCCCGTCGATCAGGATATTCCATCTGTTTTCTATTTCCACCACAATTCCGTCTCCCTGTCCCACATCCAGACAGGCGATGCGGAAATTTTCATGCGGTCTGTAACTGATCAGCAGAATTGCAAAGCATACCATACCTGCATATACAGCCCGGATTTTCCACGCAAAGATCTTACCATTTTCACTTTTCATCACACCCGCTCTGTACATCCACACCGCTGTTGCCAGAACCAGATAATATCCAACGATCTGCCACACTTCCGGCTTTCCGCCAATCCATGTACAAAACGAAAGTCGCCCCAGCAGCACTGTCAGGAGCTCATAGCCTCTCAGAATAATCCTGCCCGGAACAACAGCCAGAAACGCTCCTCTGACAGTGACTAATCCAAGTAATGCACCGGCAGTTCCGCTTCCCAGTACAATCCCCACAGTAGGAAACACCAGCAGATTCAGAAAAATCCCCATCACCGACACTTCTCCGTAAAACCACAGCACTATGGGAAGTGTGGTAAGCTGCACAACTCCGGATGCCAGAAATGACATCAGAAGTTTATTTCTGATTTTTCCCTTCTCATTAACCTTACTTCGTTTTTTCCGGTTTAATACATCCATCCCCTCTTGCACCATTGGCCAGACACAGCCAATCCCAATCACCGATCCAAAAGACAGCAGAAAACCTCCATCAAGCAGATACGCCGGATTTTCCATAAGAATCAGGATCGCCGCAGCCGCCATTCCTGTAGGCATATCATAAATCCGTCCTGCGATCTTTGCACCTACAGAAAGTAAAAACATACATACTGCCCGCATAGTTGAAACAGTCCCTCCTGTCATCATCCCATACTGAAGCATGATCACCAGCGCCAGCAGGCCTGCCGGCCAGATACCCAGACCGATTTTTTTCAGCAGATTATACAGTCCCATTCCAAGAAGACTGATATGGAGCCCCGAAATCGCCAGGATATGTATAATTCCTGCCATCTGATAACGCATTTTCAACTCCGGATCCAGATTTGTTTTATCTCCCAGCACGATTGCTTCAAACGCTCCAGCTTCCATTCCACAGGTCTTCTCCAGAATACCTGCAAATTTCTGCTGCATATCGATCAGGAACTGCCCATATACAGAATGACTCTGCGACTGCTTCTTTATCTTTCCTTTCTTCATCACATAATAGATCCTCTGGCAGCCATAGTATGCTTTACTGTCAAACTCTCCCGGATTCGTGGGGCTTTGCACCTCTTCCAGTTTTCCGGACACCAGAACAAGACTTCCTGCCAGAAGTTTATCAACATCACTGTTACCGCTATGATTCTTTTTTTGTTTTAAATAAACCTTTATATTATCAATGGAAACTTTTTCAGAATTGTAAATAAGATAAGTATTTCTAAGATATACAGATTGAAAATCTTCATTCTCCCGGCACCTGACCACCTCCCCGCAGATGGTGGATTCCGGATGCTTTCTGATCCATGTCTGCACAGACTGTGGCAGTGGATTCCCCCTTATCAGGGAAAATCCCAGCCAGTCTGTCACACACAGAAAAACAACCAGAAGCATGCACAGGATACACACAGGGCGTCTCCTCACTTTTGTGCCTCCTCTTCGTTTATGAATATCACTCTTTTTCCTTGACTACCAGCTTATCATTTCTTTCATAAAAATGATACAGCTCCATCTTCTTACCAAAGGTATCCAGCCTGTCCTTCCCGCCGACCGTAATCTGCACTTTGTCTGCATCCAGCCCATCCAGCAGCGAATTTACCACAGAATATACCGGTATTTTCTCCGATACATCCAGCGCATAGGAAGAAAATACTCCGTCAAATGCCACATAGCAGATCCTGTCTGCTATGGTCACATTCAGAACCTCCGTATTCTCCGGAATTGTGGGGTAATGCCCTTTTTCCAGCGGTCCCTTCATTAACTGTTCCAGAACGATCCTCTCTTTGGGGATACTGCGTTTATACCGCACAGTACGCTGTTCTTTTACCAGCTTCTGACCACTCTTATCAGTAAAATAAAGCGTAAAGGTATTGCTGCAATAGGCATCCGGTTCAGTTCCTGTGAACTCGGCAAAGGTATCTGCAGTCATATTTCCCACAGCCTGTCCCCTGGAATCTGTCAGATCTTCATTTTCTATTGTAAAACGCACAGAATTAATCCCCGGAACCTGAAGGAAAGTCTTCACAACACCTGCCCGCACAAGTAATTCCCTGGCGCGGCTCATGCTGCTGTACTGACTGTTAAAGTTGACCACCAGCACGTCCTCTTCTACACTGTAATTCATCTGTACTCCTTCAGGAAGCAGACTGACCCGGTTCTGCGAATCTGTCTGCTGGCTGTTCATCCGCTGCATCATATCCTTAAGCATATAGTCTGCAGTTGTCTCCTCCGGAGAGTAGCTTTTCTTCTGAAGCTGAGTTTCATCAGAGCTGATATCGTACAGATAATATTTGGCATCCTGTTTACCCGGATCTTCATGTATCTCCACAGAACACCCGGCCGCAAGGATGCTTAGTATTAACGCTGTTATAATGATTGAAAGTTTCTTTTTCACAATGGCACCTCCTATGACGGTATATAAGACAGAGGAATACGCACAGAGAATGTAGTTCCCTCTCCTTCTTTACTGAATACTTTGATCGTTCCATGGTGCATTGCAACAGAACTCTTGGTGATCGCCAGTCCCAGACCGGTTCCCCCGATTTCCTTGGAATGGGACTTGTCCACACGATAGAAACGCTCAAAGATTCTCTCTATACTGTCCTCAGGGATTCCCATACCGGAATCCGCCACTGTTATATAGAAATATTTATGGTCTGCATCCAGTGACACGCGCACCCATCCATCATCCACATTATATTTAATGCCATTCTCCACCAGATTGCTGACAGCAAGAGTAAACTTCACCTCATCCACATCTGCATCCACAGGTCGGAAGCAATCCAGGATCAGATCGATATTGCGCCTGTCTGCAATGGGACGCAAGCGCTTGAGGATATCCTCCAGAAGCTGATTGATATCCATATGGGTGATGTTTACATCTGCTGCTTTCTTATCCATCTTTACCAGCGAGAGCAGATCTGTAATGATCTTATTCTCTCTGTCGATCTCAGCAGTAATATCACTCATAAACTCCTGATACAGTTCCTCCGGGACGCCCTGCTGTCCAACCAGAGAATCTGCCAGAACCTTCATGGAAGTCAGGGGTGTCTTCAGTTCATGGGACACATTGGATACAAACTCCTGCCTGGATTCATCAAGAATTTTCATGCGGTTGACCATCTTGTTGAATGCATCTGTGATCAGCTCTGTCTCCGTATAGTCAGGAACACTGATCTCTTCATCCAGCATGCCATCTGTCAGGTCTTCAATGGCCTTCGTCACTCTTGCAAGTGGTTTTACAAGTATTGTAGAGAGCAGCCATGCCAGAAATACTGAAAGAACAACAATACTTCCAATCAGCATCACGCCTCTCTGTTCCATCTCTGCCAGTGTTTCCGCAATATCAACAGCCGAAACACTTACCAGCATCACGCCCTGAAGCTGCTGCACATCCGGACTCTGTACAGGAACTGCAAGCTCCAGTACTTTACTTCTGGCGTCATAATTGCTTGTCTCTTCTCCTTTCAGACAGGCTACAGCCAGTGAACTGAGAAGCGTCTTTCCCTCCTCTGTGTGGAAGGTATCACTCACTATCTTAAAATCTCTGTCAGCCAACAGGATACGTCCGTTATACACATTGGAAAACAGTTCCAGCTTGCTGTTTACAACCTCTGAATCTGTATCATTGAGATAATTCTCCCTGATGATCAGATTACATAAAATATCGCACTGATCACCCACTGTCTCTGTAAGCATTGCAACCGCCCGGTTCTGATAGTTATGAAGCATCGTATATGTTACAATAACCCCCGGCACGATTCCCAGAATGATCAGGATGATCAGAATACGAAAACGCAGACTTCTGAAAAAATTTTTTCTTTTTTTCACCTTTTCAACTCCGTTCTCTTCTGTCATGCAGTTTGATGCATGCTTTCTGTCTGTTCGTAAAACAGTCATTGTTTATCGAATCCTTATCATCTTATCACAGAAAAATGGGCTTTTCTACATCTTAGCGAAAAGTAATTTATTTTTTGCAGCAATCAATGCGCAAGACATATCTCAGGAAATATTACCTCAATCACTCTTTTATTATATACGCTCACTTTTGCTTCTCCGAACAGATATGACATATTCAAGCTATACAGCAACTGTCCTTACAAAATTTACATTTCATGGTTTTTCACCTCTTTTTTCTTAAAAATGGGTACAAAAAGAACGGTCGGTGGGGTGAAATGCCAACCGCTCTCTTTTGTTTTAAAGTTATTCCTTCCAAAAATCATTATAATATTTTGTCATTAATTTTTGATATTCTTCGGGTAAAAGTTTATAAACCTCAGGATTTTCAATTAGTCCAGACAAATAGTCCAGCCAATTTATATCTTGATATTTCAGTGCTATTTTTATTGCATATATGTAATTTTCCATTATACAATCTACATTCATTCGCTTAATTCTTGCATATATATCAAATGCGCCCGGCCAATTCATATCTTTTATCCATTCAAACATATTATTCATATATTTTTTTAATTCATTATCTGATTTTGAGCTAATTACCTTTGCACAGTTTTCCCATACAGATTTATCTTCTATTGGTTGAAATAAAACGGAAAGATATTCTATTTTTTTCGCTTCGTCTATTCCTCTCAATTGTTCTTTTTCTGAACTATTCCAACTTAACATTTTAAAAATAGTATCAATATCTGTTCCCATTTAGTTTCCTCCATCCCATTTTACTACAACACTCTTTACCGCTTGAGTCCAAATTGAACCACTCCCTGCATTTATCCATGTTTGAATACTTACTCCTACTGGCACCACACTAACATGTGTTAATTTGTCCTGATATGCATAAACTATCCCTGTCTTATTTAATGTATTAATTGTTGTAACAGCTGCTTTTCCTCCCATCCTAGGTGGAATTGTTGAGAACGATAAGCCTGTATCTGAATCTTTCTGAGAAGGCGTTAAATTTCCAGGATTCGTTCCTCCATACCTATAAATAACAACATCTTTTTTATTTCTAGGCAAACTTAAAATCTTTGTTTGTGTATTATCGTGAATTTTATCCTTATAATATTCATAAATACTAAAACCTAATACAATTCCGGCTGCTACAAAATCCATTACTGGAGATGGTCCATCTGATGTCGCAATAGCAACCGCAGAGCCTCCAGATATCGAAATGCCTTTACTTACCGCACCGACAATATCCTTTACAAATGATATTGATTTTTTTACAAACGATATAAATGAATATCCGTTAACATCAACATTCATAATCGGATTATTATTACAATACAAAAACATATTACAATCATGTTTTCCTACTCCAGTAGAAAAATATCCATCTGCGCAAATAAATCTTTTAATTTCCGCATCATAATATCTACTTTTCAGATAATACATACCTGTTTCATTATCATAATAATATCCCTTATAGCGGAATGGATTCTGAACACCTACTGTGTCTGCCAGCTCACCAGTAACAGCTACCACTTTTCCCCAGCTGTCATAAGTATATTTTACTACCACTTTTCCATCTGCGTCAACAAGGGCAATGATGTCACCCTGTACATTTCGTACATAAAAATAGGTGATTCCCTTGATAGTAACAGAAATCAGATTGGCCTGGGAGTCATAACAGTACCAGATGATTCTTCCGTCAGTTTTCTCAGAAAGGAAAAGATCTCCTGCCCACTGATATTCAGTCACTGTATTGTCTACTGTTTTTTTCACTCTGGCACCTGTGTGGTCGTAAAGATATTTAATGCTCTTTCCATTTTCTACACCGGAAAGCCTGCGTCCCTGTGTCCAGGTATAAGTTGTTCCTCCTCTGGTAAGCATGTTTCCAATGGCATCATAAGTCATTGCTGTGCCATCCCAGCTCAGGAGTTTATCCTTCCATGCACTGTCATAAGTTCCTGTCATTGTCTTCACAGGTGTATCAGGAAGAGTTTCCGCAGTCGTAAATGCGTACTCTTTTTCTACTGTAAGATTACCACCCAGATCATAGGCATAAGTAATGGTTTTGTTTGACTGATGATTATTTTCCCGGATCAGCTGATTTAATTCGTCATATCGAAATGTACTCTCACCTGCAGAATCTTTGATACTTATGATATTTCCGTTTGCGTCATACGTATAGTTTAAGGTTTCAGAACCATTCTTAACTGTTTTAGGAAGACTGTAAAGATTCTCTTTAATACCGGAAATGCATCAACAATTTGCTCCGTTAGACTTTTCTGAAATAAGTAAGCATTCAATTACTCGCTTATTTTTGCCGCAACATAATACCAGCCTTTTTCTGACAGATTAATTTCATATTCTTTCACTATCTGAATCACATCCGTCCGGTTATCATTCTTGCTATAAGCAAATAAAGAAAATCCACTGTACAACCGCCATTATTCTGCCAGACTACAGTTCCTTCAACCAGATAAGTCACATTTAAGTTGTACAGCAACTGTCCTTATCTCTCAGATGTTCTGTTCCCATCAATGCATCCAGACGGGCAGCAATGAGAACATACAACAATGTCATGCCTTTTCTGCACAACCCTTTCCAGCCTGCTCTGCTTTCCAGTGCACCATTTTCAGATTTCGGACTTTTTCCAAATACTGCTGGAAGAAGGATTCCTCCTGTAAACCAGTCGATTGCCATAAACAAAAGCAATGTCTGCAGGAATTTATCCCAGCCTCCAAAACACACTGCCAGAGTACTTCCGTCAAGACCAATTAATGTAATTATTCTGTATTTCATAGTTTTTCACCTCTTTTTTCTTAAAAATGGGTACAAAAAGAACGGTCGGTGGGGGAATGCCAACCGTTCTCTTCATAATCAGCTTTATTCATCTTTAACTTTGTTCCTGTCAAACAATCATAATATCACTTTCGCTCCAGTCTATAGATATCTCTTCGCCATCTAAGTGAATCACATAATTTTTTGGTTTTTCTTTTCCAAGATAGCCATTATAACTTATCTGTTCTCCATTTTTATTTACAAATTCTTTTTTTGTAAAAATTGTATTTTGTGTATCTGATATCTGGAAATCTTTATTATCTTTCTTTCCACAAATAACACTGATATACAGTTCTCCGGTTATCGTACATTCTCGCACAACAATTGTATTATCTTTCTTAAAATCAGCCCTATTATAAAGACATTTTATCTCAGAATGTGATGTACATTTCCACCCTCCTTCTTCTTTATAAATTATTTTACTATTCATTTGTCTATCTTCAAGATATAATACCTCTATGGAATCTTCACCATATATTTCATCTATTTTATTTTTTTCAATTCCATAATACTTTTCTGCCTGATCTGCTGTTGAAAAACTCACATATGCATTTTCTATTTCGCAAAACGACATTACAATTAGAAATACCGTACATAATATCGCCCATGTTATAATCCACTTTGACGCAAGCTTTTTCATTTTCTTCATGATTGCCAGGCCTAAACAAAAGACAATACTATAAATAAATATACGTACATTATTATATGTAATCCCTGCCTGAAATTTACTCTCTCCCGGGTGAGTTCGATGATAATTAGTTCCAGTTACCATAGCATAGAATATAAGGTTTATCAAAAACATAATTAACGTTTTTAACGATATTTTTCCTTTTTGTTTCTTTTGTCTGTATATCCTTATACAAGTACAAATCATGAAAACAAATAGTAACAGTTCAGCAATATTTAGTATTTGTATATCCATATTTCTGTTCTCCTTAATTCTAATTTGAACCGCCAGACATATTTCGCTTTCATTTTCTCAATTACTCACCGACTTTTGCCATAACATAATACCAGCCCTTTTCTTTCTCAGACAGATTAATTTCATATTCTATTCCTCCATATTCTTTTACCATCTGAATCACATCTGTCCGACTGTCATCATTACTATAGGCAAATAAAGAAAATCCACTGTCCAAAAAGCCTTGTGTATACCAGAATCCCACTGTATAACTGCCATTATTTTTCCGGACTACAGCTTCTCCACCTGAAGAACATTTTTTATAATCTTCTGGTAGTTCGATTAATTCCATATCTTTCCTTATTTTTATCTGGTTATTCTGTACCATCTGAACAATTTCAGTCCTTTTTTCCTTATATACCTGAAAGTTTAATTTTTTTATTCCATCATTAAACAAAAATGCCAGATATATTCCAAATAGAAAAACTGGTATTGCCGCAAACCAAAATACACGAATCTTTCTCAAACAGCAAAAACTCCGTATGATATATATAAAAGTTAAAATAAATGATGCAAAAATAACATACCAAAATCCCCTGAAAAAAAGTTCTTCGAAATACCAGATTGTAATAAAATTTGCAGTTATCACAGCTATGCATTGTAATATAATTAATTTTAATTTTTTTCTCTCATCCTTCATTCCCGATCCTCTAGCCAAATACCAATTCTTATACTCAGCCATAATCACCACCCTTATTCTTTAATGTTGAAAATACATCAACAGTTCATTTTGTCAGCTATTCCTGTAATAAGCAATCAAACGTTTCTGTCGACTCTCATCACAGTTTTCCAATTGAATCTAAAATGATTTCCCGCTATTTCTTTATATGTTTCCGAATCATTGATATTGGAAAAATACCAGGCCGCAGCCTGGCTTTCGTAGCATTCGTATCCATTTTTCCGCAGAAAAGCAAAGACTGCGCCTTTCCGCTCTGTGATTTCTTCAAGCATGGCATCTGCCAGGTCTGTACAGTATACTCCCATAAGAGGTTCATCATGCCCGCCGTGGCTCAGTATCACTGCTTTTGCATCTGAATGCAGAGATTGGCGAATCAGTGCAGCCAGTTCCTCTGCCGGAACCAGAGGAACATCTACACCAAGTACCAAGCAATATGGATTCTTTGCTTTACGAAAACAGGCTTCCAGCCCTCCCAACGGACCTTTTCCCGGGAAGCGGTCTGGTATAATGGGATATTTATATTTATTTTCACCATGATAGCCAGACAGAAGAATATCACTGATTCCAAGCTTTTCCCCCTTTTCTATCTGCATCTCAAGAAATGTCTTCCCATCTATCGTCAGATCTGATTTGTCCCGTCCCATGCGGCTGCTGGCACCGCCAGCAAGAATAATCATAGAAATTTCTTTCTTTCGCATTATCAGTTTTCCTTTGTTTATATAAATCATCATGTACATGATCCGTCATAAATATTCAAAAATTTCTTTTTGAAAAATATTTCTTAAAAATCTTAAAATTTTAGTAACTGCATTGATTTTTTTCTGCAAATTACATATAATAAAAGTACAGATAGAGATATCTGTCTAGCGGTTAGAGCGTCCAGTTAAAACGCTCGGTTAAAAGCGGTTAGATTGTCCAATTAAAACAATCGCTTAACAACAGTGGGCGGAGTAATCCACCCACTGTTTCTTTCAGGAGGTTCTATGAATTGGTATGTTGTCGATAAAAAATACATAAACTATCTGACACAGTTTGATTCTCATGTAGGATATGTAGAATATGGAGAACGTTTAAAACTCCATGTAGGAATTCTCCTCACAGTCGGAGATTTTCATTATTATGTTCCTATCTCTTCTGCAAAGCCCAAACATCAAAAGATGTCAAACAGTCTGGACTTTCACAAACTTCAAGATGAATCTACGCGATATCTTTATGCCGTATTAAATATCAATAACATGATTCCCGTTCCAGATAGCTGTCTTACTCAATTAAAATACAATCAAGTTGATAATTTTCGTTCCTTTAAAAACCCCAAAGAAAAAACTGATTATATTTACCTTCTTCAAAAAGAGAAAGCCATGATTGACAATATTGAAAAAACTTTACAAAACAAAGCTTTGAAATTATATCAAAAATGTATCTCTAAACCGGATTCTTCCCTCGCTACAAGATGTTGTAATTTTAAATTATTGGAAGAAAAATGTAATTTGTATCCACATACATAATTCTAAACTTGTCATCTTTTGAAGAACACTGCAAAATATATCATCCGCCAATCTGCGACATTCCGCGAATCTCATCCTGCTCTGTCTTTGCTTCGTAAAAATTATGGCTGACCGGTTTATTCCAGATTACCTGGTAAATTGCCTCTTTCAGTTCCTGATCTGTGCATCCGCCGCGCATTAACCCTCTAAGGTCTGTGCCTTCCTGATACTGGAGGCATCCTTTCATAAATCCTTCTGACGTCAGGCGCACACGATTACACTGATTGCAGAATTTATGCGTCATGGCACTGATAAATCCGATTTTCCCCTTAAATCCCGCGATTTCATAATAATGACAAGGACCATTTCCATAGCGTTCTTTTACCGCATGCATCGAGCCATACGCTTCTTCCAATACCGCTTTAATGGATTCCTCGTCCTGAAATGGAAATTGTTTTCCATATCCGATAGGCATCATCTCAATAAACCGCACATGGATTGGATATTTCTTTGCAAGTCCGGCAACAGCTATGAAGTTCTCTTTTTCTTTGATAACCGGTACACTGTTGATTTTCAGTGACAGTCCCGAATGAGTAAGTGCTGCTTCAATTCCCTTTAACACCTTATCAAGGTCATCTCTTCTTGCTACTTTTTTAAACAACTCCGGATTAAGCGTATCCAGACTGATATTAATGGCATCAATTCCTGCTTTCAGCAAATCATCCAGCTGTTCCTCCAGCAGAATTCCGTTTGTCGTCAGTGTTACCTTTTCGATTCCCGGAATTGCCTTGATCTGTCCGGCAAGACTTGCGCAGCCTTTTCGCACAAGGGGCTCTCCGCCTGTCAGTTTTATCTTGCGAATCCCCAGTTCTGCACCGCACCTGCAGATACGAAGGATCTCGTCATATGTAAGGATTTCTGCGTGTGAAAGTGATTTCACGCCTTCCTCCGGCATACAGTAAATGCACCGCAGATTGCATCTGTCTGTGAGGGAAATCCTCAGATAATCTATGTCTCTTCCATGTTTATCTTTCATTGGCTCTACCTGCCTTTTACTTTTTGATAATTACAATTCATTTCAAATTGCCTACGACAATGTTTTCTCTCATAATCGTTTGACACTCTCTACTCCGCAGTCTATACTTGAAGTACCAAAAGCCAAGCGGATAACTGCTCCGCAGTTTATTCGGTTAAATCCTTACAAACGAAAGGAACTGTCCTATGAAAATCAACGAACAATACCACAACCTGAATCTGCTCGAGAATGTTACCTATGAGTTTCTGGGTCGTGACGGAGAAACTCATGAAGAAACAGAACCCATTCTTGTGGAACACATGATGGATGTATATGTAAATGAACGCCTGACCATGAAACTAGTCTGTATCCCACAACATCTGACAGAGCTGGTTCTCGGCCGCCTCTTTACAGAAGGTATCATCTCATCTACCGAGGATGTGGAGCAGATCTACATCTGCGAATTCGGCAAACGTGCCCGCGTGATTCTGAGTAAAAATAAATCCGGGCAGTCTCATGAGGAAAATGAAGATTATGTTGCTCCTACTCCGACCTGCTGCACCGGAAATCGTGTTCTTAATGATTATTTTATCACAGATCAGCCAATGACGCCAGTTACACCTGTCCCATGGAAAAAACAGTGGATCTTTGACCTTGCAGACTGTTTCGCCAATGGTACCCCGCTTCACAGCCAGACCTGGGCAACTCACAGCTGTTTTCTTGCCTGTGACGGA
Source organism: Blautia wexlerae DSM 19850 (assembly GCF_025148125.1). NCBI lineage: Bacteria > Bacillati > Bacillota > Clostridia > Lachnospirales > Lachnospiraceae > Blautia > Blautia wexlerae. The sequence continues at coordinate 560,616 of NZ_CP102267.1, read as the reverse complement.
GAACTGCTCTTTCAGTGCGAAGATATCGGACGTCATAATGCTCTGGATAAGGCCATCGGTTATGCCCTGCGCCATAATATTGACCTGAAAAAATGCGTGGTTTATTCCAGTGGACGTATCCCTACAGATATGGCGATCAAGGCAATCCGCGCCGGAATACCGGTTCTGGCAAGCAAGGCATCCCCTTCCGCCGAGGCAGTTGCCATGGCCAAAGAATACCACCTTACCCTTATCTGTGCCGCGCGACGTGACCGTATGAAACTCTTTACCGGAAATAATCCGACAGAATAAATTCTGCAATACACTCTGCATTGTCCAGTTCAAAGAATGGAATATTTTCCAGTACAGACAATGCTTCTCTTTCCTCTGCATCCAGATTGGTGGCGATCGCCATCAGTTTCTTTGGATTGCAGACACTTTCTGCCGAATTTCCCTTACGGATAATCTCAATTTTCGGATAAGTACTGTATTTAAATCCTTCCAGTAAGATCAGATCTGCCTCCGGAAAAAATTCTGCCAGCTCTTTTTCGGAAATCTGCGGCTGCTGTTTTACCAGCATATATTTGCCTGCTGAAAAAACTGCTGTGCCGTAGGCTCCGGACTGAAGCTGACAGTATGTATCCGTTCCCGGTACGTCCGGCACGAAATCATGCCCGTCATGCTTCAACACCGCCACTTTAAGGCCCTTGTCTTTAAAAATCTCCAAAAGCCTGCAGATCAGAGTTGTTTTCCCTGAATTCTTTACACCGCTGATTGCAAATATTCTTTTTCTTTCCACCTGTTTGCTGCTCCTCTCAAAGCAAAATCGCGCCCACTTTATCCCCTGCGTTCAGGCTTCTGCTTTCCTGATTTTCCATGGTTTTTGTATCAATCAGGCAATTGCAGCCGGCCATGGAACTGAGGACTCCGTTAGAGTGAAGACCATTGGGAAGATGAAATTTTCCATTTTCCAGATATGCCCGGATAAAGCGGCGGCCCTTGATTCCTTTTTCAAAGTTATCAGCCATAATGCCATTTACTTCTTTCAGACCGATTGATGGATCCTGCATCATTTTTTCCAGTGCAGGACGAATCAAAAGTTCTATGCTGACTGCAACACCAAAAGGATTTCCGGAGAGACTGATGATCGGAATCTCTCTTTCTGAAGCGCAATGATCTGTTGCAGTTATATCGGAAGTCTTTTTATATGCAGAAAACAGTGTAGGCATTCCCGGTTTCATCTTTACCCTCCAGAAAATCCGCTCTGCCCCCATCAGTCTCAGGGACTCATGCATAATGTCCTTCTTGCCTACAGATACACCTCCCGTAGTGATGATCATATCTGCCGCTTTTGCTGCTTCTTTTAATTTCTCAGACATAACCGTCGGATCATCTTTGACTGCTTCCATATGGAAAGATTCGATTCCCAGTTCACGCAGTCTGGCAGACAGCATGGTCATATTGCTGTTGTAAATTTTTCCTTCCGGCAATGGAATTCCCGGTTCTACCACCTCATCTCCTGTAGTCAGAAGCACGATTCTCGGCTGACGGTAAACCGGCACTTTCGCCACTCCCATTCCGGCCAGAATTGCTGCCTCCACATATCCGATATGTGTTCCTTTTTTCAGAAGTGTAGTTCCTTTTTTGAAATCCTCTCCTGCGAAGCAATAATTACTCCATCGCTTCTGTTCGCTGTAAACTTCTACCGTATCTTCGCCATAATCGGTATCCTCCTGATAAATACAGCAATTGCAGCCATTGGGTATTGCAGCACCTGTCATAATGCGCACTGCCTGTCCCTGCTGGATTTCTCTTTCCGAATACTGTCCGGCATCAATCTCTTCCATGACTTTCAGCCTCACTGGATGCTCTTTAGCGGCACCTGCAAGGTCCTCTGCCTTACACGCATAGCCATCTACCGGAGAGCGGTCAAAAGGAGGATTGTCAAACCCTGCCACCATATCCTGCTCCAGGATTCTTCCCCCTGCTTTATTCAGTTCTGTTTCTTCTGTCTCGTTTATTACAGGCGTATGCTGCAGAATCTGTTCCACTGCCTGTTCTACACTGATTCCCTCCACGCACTAATTCCTCCTCTTGTATATTACATTTTATAGTCTTTTCAATACCTTTATAACCACCGGGTCAATTGACGGATATATTATAGCAATCCTCTGAAATAATGCATCTTAATCCAGCCCATCAGAGTGTGAAATCCTGCGTCAGATATCTTTGCCGTGCGTCAGCACGCCTGCAGATATCTTCCTTGTCTTTCGCACTCTGCTGAACTGTCTTAAATGCATTATTTACGAGGATTGCTATAGTTTTACCCTTTGAACTCTATAGCAATTTCAGAGAATAATATCACTAAGGCACTCCATTAATATAAATCAGATTGTCTTCAGTATTTTGGAAATTGCTATAACATCATAATATTCAGCCCACTGCTGAAGAATTACATATTTTTCATCTCTGTTGGAGAATGATTTCTCCTTCTCTCAGCCTCCCTGCCTCCAGAATCTGACAGAATACAAACCAGGGTTCCATGGGCGTGCATACCTTTTCTCCCTTATAAGCATCTGATGCAGGACCGCCCGCACCGATCCTGACTGCTTCCAGAAGTACATCTCCACAACGAAATCTGTTCCCCTCCGCAATACTGTTCCAGTCAATCCCTTCCACAAGGAGATTTTCTCCAAACCGGCCATATCTGAATTCTTCTTCGGACTGTTCGAAATATTCTTTTACCTTCTCATAAGGAAGAAGACTGACCTGCTTTCTTCCGCCCATTCCATAATGCACATCTCCCACAAGTCCCTGCAGATCAGCTTCGCATTCATGAATGTTCTGCGAGCAGGTCTTGCGTTCCTTACTGATGCATACACATAATATCTTCGCCATTTTCTGCCTCATCCTTCCTGATGTGTTACTGTTCACTCCGTTCACAGCAACACGCTTCGCGATGCAAAAAATATGAACCTCCTTGCGCAAAGCCCAAGGAGTATCGTTTGCTTTGCAAACTCAATTTATGCTAATCGCATAAATTCGCGCGGTATGTCTCGGGTTTTCTGTGACCTTCGCTCACAAAAAACACCTCGCGGGATATTACCAGTGAACAGTAACCCTGATATCTCTTTATAAAACCACGTACTGCTGTTTTTCCTGCTTTCTCAGATCGCCCAGAATGCAATATTCACATTCTTTCCTGCATTCTGCAGATGCTCCACAAGTTCTTCTGCTGCCTGTTCTTTCCTTTTTTCTGTGATTCCCAGTTCCACGTTACTCTTATTGATAGCACCACCAAAGTAGAAATTAATATCCGTTGCCTGCTCAAACAGCATCACACCAAGCAATGCTGCCGCATCTTTTTTTCGTTTCAGCCTGTTAAAGGACAGCCTGTCCTCCATCCATTCTTCACAATATTCAAGCAAATGTTCAATCGTAAGAAATCCCTCTGTCACCAGCTCTGTACCTTCCAGCTTATAATAGGCAGGAACGTCTCCGCAGGCAGTTTCACTAAGAGAGATCAGCTCTTTATCCAGATATCTGGCAGCACACTGTGCAGTAGTTCCGCCGCAGATTACATGATATCCCTCTGAATCGAAAAAGGACTTCAGATATCGCTCATCATGCTCCTCCTTACTTGGCGGGCCGATCATAAGGTTTACCACCTGTTTATGCCGCATCCGCAGGACAATGGCTGTAATATCATCATCCGTTTCATTCAGATTCAGATCCAGGCTGGCCTCTGCCAGATAGCCTGCCATCTCCTGTGCGCTCATCCCTTTATGGTACTTTGCCCTACAGAAAGCCATTACATCATCTCTTCCCCAGCCGCCGTTGGTAGTTTTTCCCATTCCTGCATTGGTGACACCGTCGGACATAATGATCAGCATATCCTCATCTTTCAGTTCAAAACAGCTTTTATGGATTTCCTTCTCTTCGATCATACTTGTCTCCACCGGATAATCAAAGAGCTTGCCATCCCGGATCAGAATTGCATCCGGATTATCAAACTGATAAAGACTTACCTGTTTCCCCTGAAAATTCAGCACTGTAAAAGTGGCATATGCCAGATTTCTCACACTGCACACAGGAAGCGTTTTCGCCACTGCACGCACTGCCTCATCCAGTTCCACCTGATTAATGATCATAGTACTGAGCATGGTTGCAGTCAGCGTGGAAAGGATATTCGCCTTTACTCCGCTCCCAAGTCCGTCAGAAAGCACCAGAACATGGTCTTTATCATTTTCTTCAATCTTATAGCAGTCCCCACAGAGAAATTCTTTCTTTTTATTCAGGCTCACATGACCAAAATCCATGCATAAGCTGTCAAATTCCACATTCAGTCCATGATGCTTATTTCTTTTCATTCTCTTCTTCACTCTCCAGAAGTATGGTATTTTTCAGTTTTTCTACTGCCACTTTGGTGTCCGCAGCAGTTTCTCCAAGAAGTCCGGCGATCTGCTGCACGATCTTCAGCTGTTCTTCTACCAGCTTATCTGCCATACGCGCAGCTTCAATCTGGGCATTATGAATCTGATCTTTATGTTTCCGCTCCTTTGTAATATCCTTCATAATGCAGAGAATCATTTTATTTTCTTTATCATTCGTCATTACGCGATCCAGATAACATTTCTGATCCTCCAGATAAATCTCATCCTGCATCAGATTCCGTTCAAAAGCCAGTATACTCGCCAGACTGTAATCATCCATGATCTCCGATACCGGTTTCCCGATCAGGCGCCGCCTTTTCGGCATATTGAACAATTTGGACGCCGCCTCATTCATCTGAATGATCTTCAGATTATAATCCACAGTTACCAGAAGTCCGGGCATGGCATTAAAGACTTTATTGGAGTAACTTTCCTGTTTTGCCCGCATATATGGAATACACATGGCAACCTCAGCCTTATTCTGGATAATGGCAATTGCCTTTTCCCTGCATGTGTTATACCCACAGGCACCGCAGTTTAATTCATCCTTTGGAGAAAATTTTCCCATTTCCGCCAGAGCATCCCTGATTTCTTCCTCTGAAACCTCTTCCTGTTCCTGCGCAGAACAGTAACCGAAATTCTTTCTCAATTCAAATCCCGGAAGTTCATAGTCTCCCTGCTCCCTGTGAAAATCTTTTCCAAAGGCTGCATTCTTCACTGCCAGAACATCTGCCAGATAATGTCCCTTCTTCATCTGGAAAGAAGGACCTGCCACACAGCCGCCGCTGCATGCATACATCTCAAGAAAGCAATTTTCAAAATCCTCCGGATGAAGTTCTTCCAGAACCTCCCTGCACTGCTCCATCCCACTTACAGAAAGCCTGCGGATTCCCTTTACAGCCCCAAGCAGGTCTGTTAAACCATCCGCAATGGCGATTTCTCTGGAACGGTAGGCAATCTGCTCAGGTTCTTTCTCAGTTATGGAAATCCCTTCTTTTTTCATCCATTGCACCAACTCTTCCAATGTGATCACATAATCCACTTCATTTCCTGAGTCTCTCAACTCTGACATAGCTGAAATACAGGGACTTACATAGACAATCTCTGCCTTCGGATATTTTTTTTTCAGATAACTGGCATGAAACTGCATCATAGAGGCAGACTGTACCAGATTTCCCAGAAGATGCGGATAGTGTTTCTTGACAAGCTGTACGATTACAGGGCAGGCAGAAGAGATCATTATTCCCGGCTCTTTCTGTTCCGCAAAAAGTGCTCTGTACTGCGAAATCATCAGGCTTGCACCTTCTGCTGCATCCGCTGCATCTGCAAATCCCAGCTTCTTCATCGCTTCCCTTATTCCATTGATACCGGTTACCCCAAAACGTGCCAGATATGCTGGATGAAGAGAGGCTATAACCTGCGTCTTATTCTCCATTGCATTGCAGATTGCAGGAATCATATTCTGCTCTTCCTTGGCATCCTGCGGGCAGACAAGGATACACTTCTCACAGTAAATACACTGACTTTCTATGATCCTGGCCTGATGATCATGAACACGTATCGCCTTGACCGGGCAGTTCCGGACACATTTGTAACAATTTTTACAACTGACTTTTTTAAACTGAAGGATTGACTGAAATCTCTGCATGCCTCGTACTCCTTATTATGTAACACTATATTTTTCACAAAAAATTATCTGTAACCGTTCCGTACTTTCACAGAATGATGTACTGCCGAATGATTATTTTTGCCTTTTCATAAAGGAATATGGAGCTGCCGCAAGGACAGCAGATCCATGTGCGACAGCCCCATATAATATTTACGATATCAGATCCGGAACTTTGTCTCCGATATTGTTTTATGCTTTCTCAATCTTAATTGCGCATACCTTATATTCAGGAATTCTTGCGTATTTGTCAAGTGCGGCGTTGGTCAGCCAGTTTGCATTTCCATCCGGGAAGTGGAATGGCATCCAGCTCTCACCCGGTGAGGTCTTCGTACCTACACGTGCGGTAGATTCAATGGATCCTCGTCTGGAAGAAACTCTGACTTTATCACCGTTTTTGATACCCAGCTTATCGGCATCTACGATGTTCATTTCGATAAATGACTTACCTTCGATCTCCATAAGCTCAGGTGTCTTTCCCGTCATGGCTCTTGTTGTATAATGATACAGAATACGTCCTGTCATAAGGATGATCGGATATTCCTCATCCGGAAGCTCTGCTGACGGTACATATTTTGCAGGGTAGAACCAGCCAAGACCACGGGAGAATTTACCAACATGCATGATCGGTGTTCCCGGATGATCCTTGGAGGTACATGGCCACTGAAGTCCCTGTCCATGAACTTCTTCACTGTCAAGACGTTCATGGCTGATACCTGCGAAGCTCGGTGTCAGGGATGCGATCTCATCCATGATCTGAGCAGAAGTCAGATGTGGCTGCGGATATCCCATGCGGTTCATCAGATCAATAATAATATCTGTATCCAGTCTCATCTCTCCAGGTACTGTGACAGCCTTGCGGACTCTCTGTACGCGGCGCTCTGTATTGGTAAATGTACCCTCTTTCTCTGCATAGCTTACACCAGGAAGGATAACATCTGCATACTGAGCTGTCTCTGTCATGAAAAGTTCCTGAAGTACAAAGAAATCAAGACTCTTTAATGCTTTGATAATGTGTGTGGTATCCGGATCAGTAACTACCGGGTCCTCACCATAGATATACAGACCTTTGATCTCGCCTGTGATTGCTTTCGGGAATACATCAGTTGCATGAGTTCCTATATTCGGATCAAGTTTTACACCCCATGCTTTCTCGAATTTCTCACGAACTGCAGGATCAGTAACCTTCTGATATCCGGGATACACATTCGGCTGAGCACCCATATCGCAGGCACCCTGTACGTTATTCTGTCCACGAAGCGGGTTAACACCACAGCCTTCACGTCCAAGCTTACCAACCATCATTGCCATATTGGACATGGACATAACGCCCTCTGTACCTGTGGAATGTTCGGTTACACCAAGACAGTAGATGATTGGAGCGCGGTCAGCTTTTGCATACATGATCGCTGCTTTTCTCAGATCGTCTGCGTCAATGTGGCAGATTTCAGCTACCTTCTCAGGTGTGTAATCTTTTACGATTTCCTTTAATTCTTCAAAACCTTCGGTACGCTCTGCAATGAACTTGTCATCCTGAAGACCTTCAGAAAGGATCACATTCATGATGCCGTTTGCAAAAGCAACATTTGTACCAGGTTTCAGTTTCAGATGGATATCTGCTTTCTTAGCCAGACCGATATCACGAGGATCAACTACGATCAGCTTACAGCCTCTCTTGATAGCCTGACGGATCTGCATGCCGACTACAGGATGTGCTTCCTCAGGGTTGGAACCAACCAGCATGATCAGATCTGCATTCTTTGTGATATCCTCAATTGGGTTTGTCATGGCACCTGAGCCAAGAGTCATCGCAAGACCTGCTACAGATGCGGAATGACATACACGTGCACAGTTGTCTGTATTGTTGGTGCCGAAGCAGCAGCGAACCATCTTCTGTACCATGTAAATATCTTCATTAGGTGATCTGGAGCATGCAAAACCTGCAAGGGAATCAGAGCCGTACTGTTTCCTGATCTCCATAAATTTGGAAGCAACAAGATCCAGGGCCTCATCCCATGTTGCACGTTCGAATTCACCTGTCTCTTTATTCTTGATCAGCGGATATTTAATACGCTCCGGTGACTGTACGAAATCGAAACATCCGCTGCGTCCCTTAACACAGAGCAGCCCTTTGTTGGACGGTCCGTTTACAGCTTCTGTATCTACGATCTTTCCGTCTTTTACAAGGAGATAATACTGGCAGCCTGTTGCACAGTGAGGACAGGTAGTCAGAACCTTCTTGTCAATCTGGTACGGACGGTATTTCTTTCTGCGCTTCATGGTCAGTGCACCTGTCGGACAGGCCTGTACACAGTTACCGCAGGATTCACAGATACCTTCGTTCCATTTATGTTTGTAATGTGCACCGATCACTGACTGGAAACCACGATCCATAGTGTCGATGGCACCTCTTCCCACAATCTCCTTACATGTATTCACGCAGCGATGGCAGAGAATACACAGGCTTGGATCATAGGTAAAGAATTTATTGGTATCATCTATCGGCATATCCTTCATTTCACCGGGATAGCTTGTCTCAGTCACACCATATTCAAAACAGTAGTCCTGTAATTTACAGTCACCGTTTGCCTCACAGGAGAAGCAGTGTACACGATGGTCAGAAAGAAGGAGGTCAAGGGTATCTTTACGATATGCAACTACCTTCTCTGACATTGTCTGTACTTCATCACCCTCTGAGCAGCGAAGTGTACATGCCGTATCAAATTTGGTTCTTCCATTGTTTGTTACTTCTACCACGCACAAACGACAGGAACCATCCGGCAATACATCTTCCAGATAGCAGAGTGTAGGAATCTCCACTCCGATCTGTCTGGCAGCCTGCAGAATGGTCGTACCTTTTTCCACTTCTACAGGAATTCCATCTATTGTCAAATGAATCATCTTTTCACCCTCCTTAATTCACAGAAATTGCGCCGAATACACAATTTTCCAGACATGTTCCGCACTTAATACACTTGGAGGTATCAATGCTGTGAGGCTCTTTCTTATTGCCTGTGATCGCACCAACCGGACAGTTTCTCGCACACTTGGTACATCCTTTACATTTCTCAGGATCGATCACATAAGAACGCATTGCCTTACATACATGAGCCGCGCACTTTTTATCAACAATATGCTCTACATATTCATCTCTGAAGTTTCTTAATGTGGAAAGTACAGGAAGCGGTGCACTCTTTCCAAGTCCGCAGAGTGAACGGTCCTTGATAAAGTTTCCAAGATGCTCCAGTTTATCCAGATCCTCTACTTCACCCTTTCCGTCTACGATCCTCTCAAGGATTTCAAGCATACGCTTGGTGCCGATACGGCAGGGACCACATTTACCGCAGGATTCTCTCTGGGTGAAGCCCATAAAGAAACGTGCAACCTCTACCATACAGGTATGTTCATCCATAACTACCAGACCACCGGAACCAACGATCGCACCATATTTCTTAACAGAGTCGAAATCAAGAGGTACATCCAAATGTTCTTCTGTCAGACATCCACCGGATGGTCCACCGATCTGAACAGCCTTAAACGCAGCACCGGATTTCAGTCCTCCGCCGATATCAAAAATGATTTCTCTTAAGGTTGTTCCCATCGGGACCTCGATCAGACCTGTATTCTCAATAGAACCTGTCAGTGAGAAGGTTTTTGTTCCAGGTGATCCCTCTGTACCGATACTTCTGTACCAATCTGCACCTTTGAGAATAATCTCCGGAATATTTGCATAAGTTTCTACGTTATTCAGAACAGTAGGTTTCGCCCATAATCCCTGTTCAACTGTACGGGGCGGTTTTACACGGGGCATGCCTCTGCTTCCTTCGATAGATGCAGTCAGGGCAGAACCCTCGCCACATACGAAAGCTCCTGCACCACGATTGATATGCATATGGAAGGAAAATCCTGTTCCAAGGATGTCATCGCCTAACAGTCCCACTTCTTCCAGAACTGCGATAGCGTGTTTCAGTCGTGCTACAGACTGAGGATACTCCGCACGTACATAAATATAACCATGCTGTGCTCTTACTGCGTAAGCTGCAAGCATCATACCCTCGATCAGACGGTAAGGATCACCTTCCATTACAGAACCATCCATAAATGCTCCCGGGTCACCCTCATCACCGTTACAAACCACATAATGAACAGGATCAGCCTGGCGTGCTACCTGAATCCATTTCTTACCTGCCGGGAAGCCGCCGCCACCACGTCCGCGGATACCGGATTTATCAACCTGATCAATAACCAGATCCGGATCCATCTCAAACATTGCTTTCTCCAGAGCCTGGAAACCGCCGCTTGCTATGTACTCATTCAGAGATTCTGCATCAAACTTACCACAGTTCTTCAAAACAATACGGGTCTGTTTCGCGATAAACGGAATATCTTCCGGTCCGCGGCTTACTTTACCGCCTTTCTGATAAAGCAGTCTCTCGATAGTCTCATTACCCTGAACACTCTTCTCAAAAATCTCCTGGCAGTCTTCGATCTGAACCTTCGTATACTGGATCACATCGTCGCCTTTCTGGATACGAACAAGTGGTCCAAGCTCACAGACACCCTGACATCCTGTTTTCTTTACACCTACATGTGCATCTTTGTCATGAGGTCCAAACTCAATGGTAACTCCCGGAGCATCTTTGGCAATCTCCATGAATTTCTCATAGATTTTCTGAGAACCGGTTGCCACACATCCGGTACCTGAACAGACAAGAATACGACAGTCATAAGAATTAAGTTCTTTCACAGCTTCTTCTCTGATCTGCTCCAATACTTCCTTATTCTGGATCATCCCTGTTCGCCCCCTCTCAGTTTATCAATCAGCTCATCTGCCTTCTCCGGAGTCATTCTCGGATATACCTCTTCATTGACCATCATAGTCGGTGCAAGTCCGCAGGCACCAAGACAGGAAACTGTTTCCACAGTAAACATCATATCGTCTGTCGTCTTCTTTGTCTTTGACAGCCCCAGTTTCTTATAAAGTTCCTCCAGAACCGGTATTGATTTTCTTACATGACAGGCTGTTCCGTCACAGACCTTGATCACATATTTACCTTTCGCATCAAATGAGAAATTCTCATAAAATGTGGCAACACTGAACGCTTTCGCTTCTGTCACACCGATCTGCTCCGCAACATATGTAAGCAATTCTTCCGGGAGATATCTGTACACCCCCTGAATATCCTGCATGATCGGAATCAGTGATGCCGGCTTTTTACCATAGAAAGCAATGATCTCATCCGCTTTCTGATAAAATGACTGATCTAGCATTTCGCACCCTCCTTATACCTGTTTTTCTCTTTTTATTGCACTCTTTACATATTGTAACGTTAATTATATGCCTTTTTCGTCATTTTCACAAGCGCATTTATAGAAATTTTCTAATTTTTTATCATTTTCCTCTATAGATGTTTGTTTTGTTTGTTTAATTTTTATCAGCTTTGTTCAATGATAAACCATCTCAGATGTACACCAAACTAAACTGAACTGCCACTCTTTCTCTAGAGCATGTCTGAAAAAGGCTTTCTGCAAGATGTGCGTCACAATCAGTCCTAACAAAAAACAGACCACATTTTATGATCTTTGTTTCATAAAATGTGGTCTGCCTGTTTCATGCGTTCTTTTTATTGAGCCTGGAAATAATATCCGACACCCCATTTGGTGTGTACATATTTCGGTTCACTTGGATTGGTTTCAATCTTCTCACGGAGACGGCGGATATGTACATCCACAGTACGTACATCACCCGGATACTCATATCCCCATACAATGTTCAGCAGGTTCTCACGACTGTATACTTTATTTGGATTAAATACCAGAAGCTCCAGTACATCAAATTCCTTTGCTGTCAAATTAATCTCTCTACCTGCAATAAATACACGTCTGCCTTCACAGTCCATACGAAGATCGCCCACCTGAATGCTCTTTGCCTTTTCTTTCTCCTCGTGGTCGCTTCCCGCACGGCGCATGATCGCTTTGATACGTGCCTTAACTTCCAGGATATTGAACGGTTTGGTGATATAATCATCCGCACCATATTCAAGACCAAGGATCTTATCCATATCCTCGCCCTTAGCTGTCAGCATCACGATCGGCACATTGGAAAATTCGCGGATCTGCTGGCATACTTCCAGCCCGTCCATCTTCGGCAGCATCAGATCCAGAAGGATAATATCATATTTTTTATCTTTTGCTTTCTCTACTGCCTCTTCTCCATCATAAGCGCAGTCTACCTCCATACCATCCTGTTCCAGACTAAAACGGATTCCTTTTACGATCAGTTTCTCATCATCTACTACCAAAACTTTCCTGCTCATTCGGTTCTCCTTATCCTACTACTATCTCATCTTTTATCTTTGCAAAAGTACCTTCTTTGATACCCTGTACATTCATAATATCCTCTATCGCAGCAAATGGCCCGTTCTCTTCTCTGTAGGCAATGATCGCCTGCGCACGTGTTGCACCGATCCCCGTCAGCGTAGTAAGCTGAGCTTCATCTGCTGTATTTATGTTAATCCTGTTATCCTGCTGAACCTGAGCGGTCATCCCCGTGTTCTGCCCTGTCCCGGCACTTCCATTCATCTGTCCATCTGATGCTCCGGACATCTCTGCCGGATCCAGTCCCTGCCGCTCCATCTCTTCCTGTGTGAGAATATAAAGCTGCTGTCCGTCTGTCAGAACTCCTGCACGGTTTACACAGGTTAGAGCTGCCTCGGGAAGATATCCTCCCGCTGCCTCAATCGCCTGAAACACCCGGCTCCCGGCTGCCAGCTGAAAAACTCCCGGATTCGCAACTGCTCCGCAGACATCAACATAGATCATTGCCTGCTGCATTTCCTTATCAGAAACTGCTTCTGACCCATTATCTATATCAGCATCTGAAGTATGTTTCCCGGAATCACTTCCTGTCCCATTACCTGCATCTGAACCATCTGATTCTGCCTGTTTTTTCCGGAACTCTGCAGAATTGCCACCATCATTCTGTCGGTCCTCTGTATCAGCTTTCTTCTCATCTGTATCTTTCTTCGACTTCTGTCCTGATGTTTTCTCTTCTGATGACTCCGCATCCACCTCTGCTTTCGCTTCCTGCAGTCCTTCAATCAGAAACTGTGCCTCTCTGCTCTTACATCCTGTCAGTCCTGTAAGAAACAAAGTTCCACACAATATCAGCATCACAGTATAACAACATCTGTTTTTTATTTTTATCATAAGGGTCCTCCTCTTATTTCTCAGAGTAAGAGTCCCCTGTCCATAATGCCACCCTTATTGTAACGAAATCTTAATGATTTTACAATAGTAAACTCTTATTTTTGCCACTTAAATATAACAATTCCGGAAATCGCGATCAGCAATCCAAGGATTTTGCGCCATTCAAAGGGTTCTTTATCTACCCCAAACAATCCAAATAATTCAATTACATAAGCAACTGCCAGCTGCGAAATAACGATCAGCATTGCTGCCTTTGCAGGTCCAAGGGCTCCCATACTCTGGATTACTGTAATGGTAATAAACGCTCCGATCACTCCGCCAAGAAGTGTATATTTATTGTCCACCTGCCAGAGTGCAGCCACACTTTCCCGTCCTGTGAAAAGCCAGGCCAAAACACAGACTGCAAAAGCTGACAGCTGCACCCAGCCGGTCGATACCCAAAGGCTGGTCTGCTTTGTCACTTCCGTATTAAAAACTCCCTGAATACTCATCAGTGCTCCCGAAATCAATGCCACTATAAATCCCCACATAAATATGCCCTCCTGGATATATGATCATTCTGCTTACTCCGGTAATCATTTTTATGTCGAAAAGAGGCACCGCTGTTTAGCAGTACCTCTTTTATTCTTTATTATTAGTTTATTCATTCTGCGCAAAATCATGCACACAGTATAAATCCTGTTTTTATTTTTCTTTCATATAATCCATACAATTTTCCGCATTCCATGCATATCCATCCTGCTTCGCCTGTGTATAGCGGATATTTTCCCATAAGAAAAAGATACATACCAAGATACCCGTCTTCGGAATCAGCCTTTTCTTTATAAATAAGTTTCCCACTCTCTTTCCTGTAGATTCCCATTTTCCCATCTGTTTCCAGCAAAATCCCGGTATGCCAGTCCAGATATCTGCCAACAGCTTTTTTCTCTGTTTCAGTCATGGGGCAATTCTTTATTTCTGGCCTCACTCATTCTTCTGTAAATCTCCGGCTCTGTAAGAAGCCTCCTGCATTCTCTGTAAATATCCTCCATCTTCGTGCCTGCAAGCTTTAAGGTTCCGGCTTCCACACCTTCCGGACGTTCTGTTGTATCTCTCATGACCAGTACAGGTTTTCCCAGTGCAGGAGCTTCTTCCTCGATTCCGCCACTGTCTGTCATAATCAGATAACTGGCTTTCATCAGATTATGGAATTCTACCACATCCAACGGTTCGATCAGATGTATTCTCTCACATCCACCGAATTCCTCATCTGCGATTTTTCTGACCTGCGGATTCAAATGTACAGGATAAATAACCTTCACATCTGTAAATTCCTCCACGATCCTGCGTATAGCCCGGAACATATCACGCATGGGTTCTCCCAGATTCTCCCTTCTGTGTGCTGTCACAGCAATCAGTCTGCTGCCTTTTGCCCATTCTATCTCCGGATGATAAAAATCATTTCTCACCGTATAGTGCAAAGCATCAATTCCTGTATTTCCTGTGATAAAAATCTGCGCCATAGCCTTGGCAGGCCATTGCGCAGCGATTTGGTGCAATCCAATTTATAACATTTCACTTCCAGAACAAAAAATTATTTTCTAATAGTAATTTCATCAAAAACACTCATATCCGTGGTACGCACAGTTTTGATTGTAAGTGTCTTTCCCTGTATTGTAATAGCAGAAATCAGAGGTGTTTTTTCTGTTTCTCCATCATAAAAGGCAATATAGCCTTTTTTTCCACTCTCCTTCTCATAAAACTTGCTTCCAGTAGAAGATGTTCCGGACAGATATAGCGTTTCCCCCTGTTTTTTTAGTCCGGACGCATTTCCGGTGGACTTCATTCCTTTCATTAGGTATGTTCTCGCATACAGATGATCATGACCGGACAATACAAGGTCTACGTCCAATTCAGAAAATGCCTCGTTATACACTTTTCGGAGATTCAGTATTTTTTCCTCATCTGAATGCGGTCCTGCGCTAAACATTGAATAATGCATAGTAACAATAATCCATTCCGGATTTGTATTTTGAATCGCCTTTTTTAAATATTCTATCTGAGTTGCGTAACTGCCGCTGTTTGAATTCAATGCGAAAAACAGAACTCCGTCACGGGCAAAATAGTAGTTCGCATCATCCCATACACCTGGAGGCATAAACTGCTCTTCATAAATCTCCTTTACGGTGTCATGATTCCCTTTGTTTACCGCCACTGGTATATTTTTCAGTTCATCCGGACTTCTAAATTCATAGTATTCTTCTATTGCTATATCCGTTTTCGAACTGTCACTTTGGTCGCCTGCCGATATCAGAAATTCTGCATTCGGCAGAATGTGCTTTCCCACCTCCAGCGTCCTCTTCCACGCTTCTCCATCCTGCTGTACGCTTTCGCCGGCACCAATCTGGGGATCTCCGACAAATAAAAACTTTACTCCCTCTCCCTGTTTTGCAGTCGTAAAATTAAAAACTTCTGAATGTGCACCATTTTTTCTGTTACATAATCGATAGCTGTAAGTTTCACCAGCTCGAAGATTCGATAATCTTGCCTTATAACAATACTGCCCTTCTATCTCAACTCGTTCCATTTCCAACTCTGTATAATTGTAGAAGTCATCTACTTTTCTACAGTATTGTACATTATAACCTCCTTTTTGAGGCGTAAGCCAATTAACCAGCATCTGGTTGTTTGTATCACCCGGCTGAAGGATAAGACCATCGGCATCCAATGTTTCCACTTCATTCCATTCCGGCGTTCCTTTAAACTCCTTAAAGTCAAAATAGACATCAGAGCTGTCTTCATGTATCTGATGAACCTCAACTGCAATGCAGTTTGTTCCGTTTTTTAGTGCAGTAGTATTTTCTACTGAAAAAACCCTGTTCCAAGATGTTTCTACTCCCTCTTTCGCTCCATACCCGGTTCCTGGGTCATAACCTTCTGTCGGTTCATTATCTTTGTATATTTCTTTTCCATTCAGATATATGATTACAGAATCATCAAACTGTATTTCTCCTGAAAGCTGAAATATCTCTCTGGCATCGTCCACCTCAAATTCTGTTCTAAAATAATATACTGGCAGAGCCTTCTTTTTAGCAGAATAATAGTTCAGCAGATTCGAGGGATATTTTCCTCCCACACGATCATTCAGTTCTCCATAATAACTCCCAAAACTTCCCTTGGCCTCTTTCCAGTCTTCTGTCAGATATCCAGCTTCGTTCCAGCGTTTTCCGTTGCTATCAATCGACGGTTCTCCTTCCGTATCCTTATACTGCCAATATGTTATACCGGTTTCTACATAATGAAATTTTTCATCTCCTTGAATTTCCAACAGTTCATCTTCAAGTATATTTTCATCAGCATAACGGTTCTGAACGAAAGCAATACCCATTACTGCCACCAAAATAAAAAACGCAAAAGTTGTTCCTACTGCCAGTTTAAATTTCTCGTATTTCTTGTTCATACCGTGTCCTTCATTTCCATCTTTCATATAACCTTCTCCACCGATATCATACTATTCTCTATTAAGCTTCTTTCTTTCAAGAGTTCCCCATGTATCTTTGTATTTCCGATACCCGATCAGCGCGTTCATCCTCACAATCATAAGAATAAATCGCAGTCCTATCAGTTCAAATCCACTTAAAAGTATAGCTTTCAACACATCCTTCCATGATATGCGCATTTTTCTCATATACAGTCGACTGAAAAATGATATAAGCGTAAGAATGCACCCAAATGCTGCATATACCAAAAAAAACAATATCATAAAAGGTTCGTTAACCAGATTTACCACATATGAAAGGATAATCGTCAGTATTCCAAAGACTTCAATATACGGCGAAAGCAGTTCATAAATCCAAAAATATAGAAACGAAACCGCCCCTAAAAGTCCGTACTCTTTTTTCCCTACTGCATTTTTATACTTTGTCAGACTTTCAAAAAGCCCGATATGCCATCGTCTCCTTTGTTTTATCAAATCTTTGAGATTTCTCGGTACCTGGCTCCAGCAGATTGCGTCTGGCGCATACTGTATAGAATAATCAATATGATTTGATCTGCAGAAAACATGAAGCTTCACAACAAGTTCCATATCCTCTCCCATTGTGGAATCGTCATATCCACCTGCAAGAAGAACTGTTTCTTTTTTAAATATGCCAAATGCCCCTGATATAATCAGGTTTCCGTTATAGCGGTTCATAAAGATTCTGGAAGCAAGAAACGAACGCTCATATTCAAGCACCTGCATTGCTACGATCAACTTTTTAGGCATACTATAGTCACTTACTTCGCCTTTTACTAATCGGATACCATTAGATACAGCAATCTGCCCGCCACAGGCTACTACTTTATCATCTTCCAGTATCGGTTTTGCGATTTCATAAAGAGAATTACGTTGCAACATCGAATCCGCATCCATACAAATAAAATAGGGATAATTTGATATATTAATTCCCATATTCAGGCTGTCTGCCTTACCTCCATTTTCTTTTTGAACCAAAGTAATGAAAATCCCATTATAGACTGTTTCATAAATTGCCTGCTCCTTCTTGCAGTGAACTCTTTTTCTGATGGGCCTATTTATTCTTTTCATGTGGAAAGAATCCACCAGATATTCTACTGTTCGATCTGTTGATCCATCATCTACAACGATAATTTCATAAAGTTTATAATCCTGTTCCAAAAGTGAAAAAACCGTATCTACAACTGTCATTTCTTCGTTGTGTGCAGGAACAATTATACTGATGGGAATATAAAAATCATGACGGAGTGTTCCTTTCATCTTTTCGTCCATTCGTTTCTCGTAAAGTTCCGATGCTCCTACAACAACTGACAAAAAAAGGAAAGTGCTATAACCAATCAAATAAATAACAAAAAAAACGTCAACAAAAAACAAAAATAGTTTAATCGCATCCATCATCTGTACTTTCCTCCGTTCCCATAAATTTATATGCCATCATTTCTTTTGCATATATATCTTTTTCGTTCTGTATGAGCTTTCCTTTTTGTTCGTGATCAATTAATTTTCCAAGAGACTGAGCACTATTATAGCGAATATACCAGTTTCGACTTTCACAGCCTTTTTTCAACGCGTCTATAGTCCTTTTCCCTGGATACGATTCAAGGGCCAGTGCACTAAGCGCAGCATATTCCCAATCTGATTCACGCCACTCCTCAACCAGACAGCACAGATATTCCCACGCCTTGTCATACTTATACTTTCGAAAATAACGAATTACTGCCAGTCGAAGCTCTCTGTCATTTTCTTCATCTTTAAGAACAATAAGTAGTCGTTCGGTAAAGTTTCCGGATATCATTCGGAAAAAGTTTACAAAACATATTTTGTAATATGTTGAATAATGAGTCCAGTTTTTCCATAATTCTTCAGCCAGCAATTCCCTGTCTCCTTGAAAAGAAAGCAAGCCATCTGTTACCATTTTTGAGCTGTGTTCTATCCGCATTCTAGTCAAAATATGATATGCTTTTATCACGTGTTCAGGCTGTCCGCCAGCATACAAGGCATAGAGTGCATTTTCGCGGCAGTAGATAGAATGATCCGATACAAGCCATTCCATCTGAAGTGCAAACGGGTCTCTGGCTCCCGGACCACACAGATGATGCTGCTCTATGATGTATGCCATAAGTGCTTTCTCCATGCCTCTTTTTTTCATATAAGCACTACTGAGCTTATAGAACAGATCTCTGTTATTTCTGATCCATTTTTCTATATCTTCCTGTTTTCCCTTCGCTTCCAGTTCTTCTACTACCTGTTGGAATAAAATAAGTCCAGAGCTTTTGCTCAATTTTCTAGTCCAGAATTTTTCTTCTTTTTGGGATATCTTTTCGACTCCTGATGTTTCAAGCATTTCACAAAGTTTGTTCATATACTTTCTTACCATTTCAGGATCTCTTTTTCTCTTAAAAAAGTCTCTGGCGAAATAAACCAAATTAAACAATAAAAGACATATACATATGGCCATATATAAATAAATTAACAAATTTACTTGAAATACCATGAAAACTATCGCCCTTTCATATATTAACCACCCTTTAGGATTTAATCCTTATCCTTCCACAATTCCTGCAGATCGTAATATCCTTGTTTTAATCGTTCATGCCATGTGGGATTTGTGCCCCATCCTTTCAATTCAACCGTTCCCATTTTAATAGGAAACTGCACATTTGCATCTGTCCCTACACCGGCATACATCTCTGAAATTTCTATTCCTTCTATTCCATAATTTTCATAGTAATCATCATGGATCACCATCTCCGAAGGATTATAGAAGTTCAACAAAGACCATGGTAATCTGATCTCAATCTCATCCCCATTTACAATAAAATCAGATAATGAGTTGAAATCCGCCGAATCCGGATTCCCATTTCCATACGTAAGTGTTCCTGTATCAAAAGTTTCTGCACTTTCAAACCCTTCAGGGGTGATTTCAAAACTTGGATCATTTGCAACCTGCAGCATCAGATGTATCGGAACAAATTTTCCAGTATCTTTTTCAGGGACATTTAGATATGCGTCTTCACCATAAACTCTCTGAGAATACATCGCTCTTAGCGCTTCATATCTTTCCTGTACAAGAATTTTGGTATCCTCCCGCCCTGAAATAATCAGTACAAAATCCGCCTCTTGTTCAAATAGCGGCGCTATACCGTCGCATGCTGTGCTTCCTGATTTTGGTGTCGTATCAATCGGAACATAAAGTGTTTCATTTCCAAAGTGAAAATCATCCTTGTGAACTCTGAAATAAACATATTTTTCATCATACTTGCAACTAAGCGACATGGTATCCGTCTCCATCACTATATCTGTTTCTTCCCATTCCGAAACATCTCCGTCAACATAGCAGACACTCTCTACTTCACCCGGATCAAAAGACAGAATACCAAAATACTGTTCATTCGTCTGATAGTCACTCCAGTAACACGTCTTTGTCAAATCCGTATAAGCCATAGTGTTCCACGTTCGCTTGAACCATTCATCCTGCCAGGTAAACGCTACAGATCCTGCGCACCCTGATGCCATGATATCCTTGTAGCACTGTACTAGTGCTTTTCCTTGTTCCTCCTCGCTCATCCCACCTTGTGAACGCCCTGTATTTCGATCCGACTGCGCTCTTCCTCTCGATGAAGGAACTCCATATTCCGAGATAATAACCGGCATGGTATGATGTGCGTTTATTGCAGTTAGATATGCCCTATATGAGTTAAACGTCCCGTCTTCGTCTGTAAATTTTTCTCTGCTTTCAATCTTCATTCCCAGAACATCCATGAATCCGAGATAATCCGGGAAATACGGATAGATATGGTAAGACGCAAACTGTCCTGATAGAAACTCATCTGTCGTTTTTATATGCTCTACATCCACCTGTTCAAATTTTCTAAAATACCATTCTACAATCTGATCCCACTCAAGCGGATCTGTTGTTGGCCAGTTAGAAAAAGCAATCAGACGCTGACTTGAATATTTTTCCGTTTCGTATTCTATAATCTTATCCCCTACCTGCGCAAGCATTGCTTCAAAAGGCGTTGCTTCTTCTGTCGTGCGCATATATTTCCCCTCATACGAATCCCTTTCCTCCTGCATATGATCCGTAAAAGCAACTGTTGTATCTTCCCACTCCACACCTAGGATATATCCCAGCACCCATGGAGAAATATCTTTTGTATAACTCCCGCTCCCAAGATCTTCTCCTAGTGAAAAACGCTTATTTCCATGTATCATATCCACCAGAATCCTGGAATCCTTCAGAAACTCATTAAGAAAATCTTTGCTGTAGGCATCTCTGTGTGAGTAAAGAACATAATCATCGATCCATACTCCATGGATAATATAAAGTGGATCGGGATTATCATGATTAAATTCCCAGACAGCATCATAAAAATCATCCTGTAGCAGGGTGTACACCCTCACACAGTTGGCTCCCATATCCTTAATCATCCGGAACCATCTCAGATAGGTTTCCTTATCAATAGCATAATCCGTAGCAAAATGACCAGGAATTCCCACTCCCATATTAACACCGCGTATTTCAAATGGTTCCATTCCGTTCCCAGTATCCACAAGAATCTCCTTGTCTGAAACTGTTGTAAACGTTTTAACCTCTTTATTCATGTTAAAACTAAGGGTACTCCCTATCCTGTCAGAAACAAACATCCAGCAGATCACCGCTATAATGACTGCTGTACATGCTATAATAAACTTTTTCATATGTATCTCCTGTAATCTTAAACGACTCATCTTTTTCCGTTAAAACTGATCAGTGGTTAAATTTTTTAACGGCAGATTCATGACAGTATTGTTTTAATACCTCAATATTCTCATCCAACCACTCCAACCTCCCGATCAACTCATCCGTCATCTGACCCACAGCCTCCTCGTAGCTTTCCGGATTTCTTTCATCTGGATGAAGCTTGTTTCGACTGTCGAGATTCTCGGAATTAAAGCTATATCCCCATACAGCATAATTCCGATTCACAGCTTCTCCCTGATATTCTGTTACATCCTGTATATACTGCAAAATATTTTCATTGCTTAATATTCCCTGTCGGAATTCCCTATATCTATCAATAATTAAATTGATATAGTTCTCATCTTTTATCATCATCCAGAACCATGGTGCCTGTACAGAAACAAACTGTCGTATATGAAAGTCATCTTCGTTGTCCGTACTTATATTGCCGAGATCATTGTTAAAATCCCATACACATGGCTTGATTTTTCCATTTACATCTTTATAAAAATAAGTAGACAGATTCCCCGTATCATGCTGAAGAAATACTTCTGCAATAATAAAATAGTCAGCAAATTCTTCAATATCGACATAATTATTAAATCCATAAGCAAGCGTATCGTAATCATAAGAATATAACGCTTTTTCAAATTTGCTAAGATCTTTTTCAATGTAGTCCTTGATTGCAGGTGTAGTCTGCTCTTCTCCCGGATAAACAAGATCAAAAAATGAATCTTTTCTAAGTACAGATACATATTTTGTAAAATTATTCAGTGCAGATACCGGAAGACTTGTAGCATTATCAATTTCTACAATGTAGCCTGTAACATTTTTCGTTAAGTTTGGGCGCGCTATATCCACTCTTCCTTTACCCCTGCTGATAGTTTCCATCATCACATAAACTCCCTGATACGCCCCGTTCAGAATCACCTCACAAAATCTGACATCTGGTGCAAAATCCATAAGCTCACCAGAAAAATTCATAGCTATATAATTACGCATCAGAGTTTTATCTAAAAATGGGCCGTGGAGTGCCCAGTCATGTGCCGCCTCCATACCCATTATCCTTCTATCCTGCTCAGTACCATCTCCATCTACTGTCGTAACAGCGTAAGATTTTTTATCAAACCATCTCGAGGTATTTCCCCGGACTCTTATTCTTATACTTGTACTAACTGCGGGTTTGTCATTGACCGTATTATATGTATCCAGATTGTCAATAATCTGCATCGTTGCGGCAAGTTCACTTTCTCCTTCTGACGTAGTCGTATATTTTCTATGTGAATATCCTTCTTCATAATATGGCACTCCAGGAATTTCTTCAGAGGTTTCTATTTTAACCACGGGCAAATGCGTTTTTAATTTTTCTATGTCTACTGCCTCGCTGTTATACTGAGATTCTGATATTTGTTCCGCATTTATGGCTTCCTGTACATCCGGGATTGTATCTTCTACTGAAAGATATTCTTTATGTTGATGTGTTCTGTATTTTTTCCCTCCCAGTTCTATCTGAGTCCAAAACGTACCGATTACTGTAAGTGCTGCTATAATCAGTACCCAATATTTGTTTTTCAAAATATTCCTCCTTTGACTGTTTCAAGAATGACACACTAACACTATTAGTTACTAATATCATCATCCTGAGCAACTACATTCACATATTCCACGTGTTCAATCTCATATAGGCAGTCCGCAATACTCTCTGCGCGGTTGCTTGCTTTCTCAAATATTTTCAGCGGAATCTCATAAATCAGTTCTACTGTCTGTTCGGTGGTATTTTCAACTCGCAGATCAATTCTCCGTGAAAAATATTCACTAACAACAGACATAATTCTTTTATCCGTACTTCTTGCTCCCCGAACAATCAAAAGCATACGACTTTCATTCTTAATTCTGCCAAGAACGAGAAGTATCAGAAATACAATTGCACTACCGATTCCCGCTGTTATGTAATCTCCAACTCCACATGTAAGACCAACTACTACTGTCCAGAAAATATATACCGTATCTCTCGAATCCTTGATAGCCGTCCTAAAACGGACAATTGACAAAGCACCTACCATACCGAGCGATAACGCCACGTTATTACCGATTGCCGTCATAACTACTGTTGTCAGAACAGCAAGTACAACGAGGCTTGTATTAAACTTCCGACTGTATATTGTACCTGTATGTGACATATAGTATGAAAGATAAATCACAAATCCCAACGCCGCAGCAACAAGAATTTGTGTTAATATTTCTGTCATACTTAAAACTTCTACCTGCTGAATTAATTCATTTAAAAAACTTCTCATTTAACTCTCTCCTCCTTAAAATCTAAAAACTGCCTGACGGGCAAGTGCATATTTACTGACTGCCGTCTCACTTTTATTACTGATTTGCAAAATATTTTTTATATAAGCCAACAGAAAATTGTTATATTTCACCTCCATTACTACACACCCTGGATGTATAACTGGAAAACAGCCTGCATATTCTTCCAAAAATCTTCCAGTTAATTTTGACGCTGATATATTGCTGTCAAAGGTAATCCTTGTGTCATTTTCTTTGAAAACAAACGCCATTCTCTTATATTCAACAATGACTTTCGGTATATAACAATTCGTCTTAAGAACACCATAACATTCCGTTGCGAAAGGATCACTATATTCAAGAAGTACTTCATAATGTCCCTTCATTAATTCTTCAGCATGTTCTCTGGAAATAGTCAGGGAACGCTTCAACTGATTACTTCCCTGTTTTTGTTTCATCTCTAAAAGTGCTGTCCTACTTTGAGGACTGTAAATCCGCAGACGCATTTTCCTGCGACACTCAACACCCGCCAATTTTTCTTCAAAATCTTTGTTTCCCAATGTATCGAAGTACAGGGAACGTACCATATATCCATCCTTACCGTTATGAGAATCTTCTTTAAATAGTTCAGCAAACTGACGGCTAAAACGATAATACTGTTCCCCGCTTATTAGAAATTTTCTTTCCTGACGAAACACCTTTTTAATCTGCATTCTTTTCCTCCAACATCTCTCTTACGGGTCTGCTCCAATGATAATCTCTGGTCACATTTATATTTTTATATTCCTTCTGAAGTTTCTCCCAAGTCTCTTTCGCATTGTCGATTCCCTTATTCCGATAAGTTTTATTTTCTGTAAGACCATGCTTTCCAACCTCCTGAAACTCCAATATGCAATGTAACTCCTTTCCGTATTTTTCAGAAAGCGCAGCCTCTGTTCTGATTGCCTCGATTTCATTACCGCAGCTATAATTCATAACCGCTACTTCATCACAAGTCTCTTTTATTAGTTCTTCAAGCCCTGACGTCAATCCCTGATTGTCATAATGCCGTGGTATACAAATCGCTGTACGGAGATGATTTTTTTGAGTGAATTTATATCCTTTTTTCATACAGCTTATATATCTGTCCATATACTCTTCCGGATTCTCTTTCCAGGAATCCGATATATACGGTTCTATATCCAACATAACTCCGTCAAACTTCTCTTTTTCTGAAGATTGTACATTATACTGAACGATTTTTTCCAGATGTGCCAACAGCGTTGCTCCATCCTCTTCATATCCCCATTCTACAGCGCCAAGGAGTGCATACACTTCTATCTTCCTATTGTGTAAGGCTTTTACAAATTTTCCTGTAGCCTCCACTTCTGTCATTCCATTTGTCTCCTGATACCACTTGGTAATTCCAAGCTCTTTTGCAAGGTAAAGTGCCTCCTCCGGTTCACAAACAGCTTCCTCTGACCACTCGAACATTCCTGTTTCCTGATATACCTTGTCCTGTTCTTTTCCTTTTCTGACACAGCCGGATACTGTCAACATAAATATAAAAATATATACTACAGTAGCCGTTCTTCTCTTGTTTTGTTTCACTCTATCGCATCCTCCCTACATTATTCACGAATCATTTTTACCTATAGAAGGCTTGATTTCGCTACAATCGTCTACCAGATAGAGACCAATACCAAAACAATGCTCAAAATCAAGCTGACTTTTGCTTTCAGAACTTTCTGCATTGACAAATTTCCTTTCCCTTTTGAGATATTTTCTTATATATTATCATCGAAAGTAGCTTTCCCAAAATCAATAGAATTTGCGCGAGTGGACATTTTTCTGCGCGAATGGACATTATAGCGATTGACACTTGTTCTCTTTCGGGGTACGCTTATAAAAAAGAATCCATCTGGTCAGATCATCGATCTGAGTCCACATAAGCAGAAAACCAAGCAGGAGCAGTATGACAATATACAGAATACATTTCTTTTTATCTGCCTCAATTCTTCGATAGGTTCTGGTGTAATCAATTACTTTCTTTTCTTTCATAGACCCCTCCTTTTGTCTCGCCTCGCTACGTAACTCTACATCGAAGTCTCTCAGAAATTTTTCACATCTCCTCCCCGTAGATTACAGCACTGCAGCCCTTCTGCTTTTTGCTCTGATACATTGCCCTGTCAGCCTTTCTGTATAACTGATCAAAAGAAACCTCTTCATATCCATCATAAAAACACGCACCCAGACTTATTTCTATGTTCTTCCCCTGCATCTCTATGATATCTATCTGTCGGATATTTTCAAAAAATCTCTCAAAAAATTTCTCTGCTACCCTTTGTTCCAGCATTCCCGGTATAAACATGGCGAACTCATCACCTCCGAGGCGCAAAACCACATCGCTGTCACGACATGTTTTCTGTAGTTTCTCCGCAATGGCTATGATCACCTTATCTCCTACAGAGTGTCCGTAATTGTCATTGATGGATTTAAATTTGTCACAGTCGATCAGGCAAAGCAATCCTCCTGTTTTTTCCTTTAAAAATTCAGTAATCTTTTTTTCTCCGCTTCCACGATTACATAATCCTGTCATAAGATCTGTCTGCGCCAGATAAATCAGCCTGTTCTCACGCTTTTTTTCTTCTTCTATACACTCAATACAGAAAAGTACATGCAGAAGTTTTCCATCTTCATCGTAGTCTACAGGAATAAATCTGCTTCGGTTCCAGCCTGATATTTTATCTGTAAATTCATGTGTTATGCTGTTTTCTCCAAGAAGCCGTTCTTCCAGCGTACTGATATCTACAAACTCCAGTGATTCCTGAAGTTGTGATTCCGTACACATTTTCTCAGCGATATTCTTGATATGTCCGCAAAAATCATCTCTGATTTCATATTCTCCCATTTTAAAATCTTTTCCCAAATATTCCGCAATCTGATCTGTCATTTTTATAATATGATATCTTTTTGTCTGCACATCAACCAAATACATAGATGCATAGATTTTGGAAAGCGACGAATAACTGCTGAGCTTTGCCTCTTTATTTGACTTTATAAACGAATTACGCAATTTCAGAAATGAGATAAGAAGCGTTCCTATCATATCCAGAAAAGTAGTAAGTCCCCTGTAATCACTCTTTGGAGGATTATCCACACCGAAAAAACCACTTATCTCATCTTTATAACGCAAAGGACATACCACCACATTTCTCACATTCTGCGCTTTTAACATATCATACGATGCGCGATGTTCTTCTTTGATATCTTCTATATCAGTGATAATGATACTTTCGCCTTTGGAAAACGTATCATACCACCACTTTATTACGTCCATATCGACATTCTGCAATCTGTCTATCTCAGGAATTACTCCCTGTGCACACCATTCATACGTATTGTCTGTGCAATGTCTTTCTTTACAATCTTCGAAAATATATATTCTGTCAGAACCGATATGTCTGCCGAAAAAGCGGATAAATTCATTAATCTGCTCGTCAGGTGTATTGTAATTGAGTGCGGATCTAAGTGCTTCATTTATGACCAGTTCATACTTTATGATTGTCTTCATGTTGCTTTCCTCCTGAATGTCGTTCTCATCTTATTTTTTTACATTCAAGCCAGATGGAAAGACCTAAATTTTTTCAATAATTCTGTCACGAAACGACAGAAAATGACACGAATTGTAAATCCATGGTATTGTTTTGTGATATATTGTTACCGGATAAATACTCTCAAACTCCTCATACTTCATCCTCTGTCTCTTCATAATCCTCATAAGACCTAATCTCTGCATAAAGATGTGTGTCTCCTTTCACATTTTCCTCTGGCTCATGCAATTCTTTACATTCCTTATCTGTATACAAAACGTAATAAGAACTATCATCATGAAGCATGATCCATACGTGATTATCTGCAGGAACAGTGATTGCATAATCCTTTTCCAGCTCTGTGCCAGGAGCTGCAGTAACTGTTACATTACGTACATCACCTTCTGCTTTTTCTGCTTCCTCGTACTTTTCGCAGAGATCTGCTACATCCTCAGATCTGTCCACGCCGTAGGAGAATTCCATCTTCGAAGCTTCTTCTGAAGTGCCGTCCTTATGATTCAGAATCTGAGTATGTTTCAATGGTCTGTAATCATCCGAAGCAACCACATATTCCATAGAAATCCAGTCTCCCTCTGTGTAGGATTCTCCATCTCCCTGAGAATTCAATGCGCTCTGAGTAAGTTCTTCAGGTACCTTTGTCTGTATAATGATCGTATCACCATCTTCCTTCATATCCGTCACTTCTTCCTCTATGGTTTCATCTGTGTAAAAGCTTATAAGATCATCTGCATTTCCATCTGCTTCATCAATATACAGACAGGAGAGGTACTCGTCTCCTTCTTTTCCGTATTTTAATTCGCCATCTTTATAGAGCATCTGGGTAGTACCATACATATCTACATACATCACTTCAGAATCTTCATAGTCATATACCTTTGTATTCTGCAGTATATATTCACAGGTAGCTTCATAGCTTTTATGATTGCTTACAAGACTGTCTGTTTCTCCTGCTTTCATCATCTGTTCCAGTGCATTGTCTTTTGTCAGTTCAGGTAACGTATCCGATGCCTGAACACTCACACATCCTGCTCCCAGAGTTCCCATAATCAGTGCCGTCACAATAATCATTCTTTTCTTCATTTTTTAGTCTCCTTTTCTTATATTTTTTCCTTTACGATGCCAGTAAAGCAAACTTTCGGGCATATATACCGTATCAAAAGCTCTCCTCATTTTGACAGTTTTCTGAATCTATATTATTTATGTTATTTGAATTTGACTTCTCTGTCTATATTTTTGCGTGAATAGTCAAAATATGGTGTGAAAAGACCTTCATATGATTTGATTTTGCCCTCTGCCAATGGTATACTTATTTTTAATAAGTAACCTGGCCATTATCTATCTTTATGACAGGAGGGTTTTATGATAGCATTGCGTTATTTCTGCGGATTTTCTCTTCAGATTTTTCCTTATGCATTTTTCTGTTTGTATCCATTCCGGGATCGTTTCCGCCTAAGCACAAAAAAGACAATGCTCATGGCACTGTCCATTTTTATTGTAATGGTCATTCCGTTTTCTCTTATCGCACAGTTCAACATCGGCGGTGATTACAGAGAGCTGATCTGGAATGTTATCTTTTATATTGCCCTGCTACTGTTCGGAATATTTTACTGCTTTAGCATCCAGGCGAAAGCAGCAGAAAAACTATTTGTATTTTTTGTTGTAATGAGCTACGGATTCTTTGTTACAAGCACCGTTACCTTTTTGCACCGTACTTTCCGGTTTCCATCCGATTATTTTATGTATCCGCCCTTTGCACTGGCTCTCACACTTATCATAAATCTAGTTCTTGCGAAACCATTTCTCATGCTGATGGAGCGAATCCGTACTATGATCAATGCAGATCTGGAATCACGGATCTGGAAGATTCTCTGCTCCCTCCCTGCTTTGTTTATTCTGATTGCCAGCATTGCACAGTTCTCAAGCATAATAAATCTTTCCAATAATATAGTTGTCCATGTTATGTTTGTACTGTTTGCAGTATTTGCTTTCATGGTGTATGCCGTATTCTTCAGTGTCATGGGATACATCCGCAGCAAACAGGAAGAACAGCGGATTTCCGAGCGCATGCTGGAAAGCTATCGTAATCAGGCAGAAAACAATGAACATATCCTGGAAATACACCATGAAATCCGGCATCATATGAATGCCCTGTCCTCTTATCTTAATCAGGAGGACTATGCAGGTGCCAGACAGTATACACAGAAATTTACTGAAGAAGCCGAAGAGCTTCCTTTTGTCACCTACACAGCCAATGCTCTGGTCAATTCCATCCTTTCAGAATTTGCAGAACGTGCCAGCCGTTATAAAGCCATAGTGGAGTACAGTATTGTCATTGGCAGAAGTCTCAACATGGAAGATATTGATCTGTGCCGAATGTTGACAAATATATTGGAAAATGCAGTAGAAGGGTGTCAGAAGGTTTCTGAAGAACAACGGATCATCCGGCTGAATCTCCATTCAAAGGGAAATTTTCTGTTTATTAAATGTGAAAACTCCTGCAATGAGGATAACCTGAGAATCACGAATGGAAAATATAAATCCAGTAAAAAGAACAGTGACAAACACGGTTACGGTCTTAAGATCATCAATGGAATCGCCGAAAAATACAATGGTATACTGAACGTACAGGTACGTGGTGGCTTTTTTGCTGTAACAACAACGCTTTGTCTTGACGAAAATAACGATTAATAGGAGGCTTTCACTATGTACCATATTGTCATCTGTGATGATGAACCGATTTTTTTAACACAGATATCAGAAATGATCATCGATATTTTAGCGTCCATGGGAGAATCCTGCGAGATTCGAAAATATACTTCTATTTCAGAATTAAAAAATACATTGCAGAATACTCCCAAAAGCTGTGACATTCTGATTCTTGATATTATGCTGGGTGAAAACAATGGGATCAGCTTTGCAGAATGTCTCCGTGACACTGAAAACCAAATTCCCGTTATCTTCATTTCCAGCAGTAAGGAATTTGTATTCGATGCATATTCTGCTGAACCTGTAGGTTATATCCTTAAGCCGGTCAGCCGTCAAAAACTTGCAGAAGCACTAACCCGTGCAATCCGACATCTGATCCCGAAATCCATTATAATCGACACTCCGTCCAGAACTGTATCCTTTCATATCAGGGATATTACCTATATTGAAATAATCAATAAAGAACTGCAGATTCACCTTCAGGATGGTACTGTCACGAAGATATATAAGTCCCTTTCTGCAGTCCGTGAAATTCTGCCGAAAGATATCTTTGTACAATGTCACAGATGCTACATTGTTTCTCTGTATGCTGTCCGTTCAATCCGACGTTTTGAAATCACACTGAATAATCATGAAATAATCCCGGTCAGCAAATACAGCTACCGGGATGTCCAGGAACAATTACAGCAATACGCTGCAAAATGGTTTTAATTTCTCCAAACAGCTCAAAAATCATTTCATCTCTCGCAATTATCTTTTATCAGTCAATCAGCTATAAATGCAAACAGCAGAAAACGGCGGTCTTATCGACCGCCGTCCAGACTGTAAACAACCACCGTTTTAACCGGTGGTTGTTTACCAGTTTTCCTTCAGATTCCCAGAACAGCAGATATCTTAATCTCTTTTTCCGTTTCACTGAGATCAAAATCTCCACTATCTTCCACAGTCATATGTACCTCATACAGTACGTCTTCGGATAATGGATCCGGTGTTTCACCATCTTCTGTCTGGATATGCCATTTCTCTTCCGGAACTTCCTTCAAGGTACCGTCTGTACCATATGCATACAGCTTCAAAGAACCTGTTTCCCCTGAGATTCCTTTCATACGTATTGCAACGGTTGTATTCGGATGTACGTTCTCAATTGTGATCGTATTCAGCCATCCTTCCACATCTCCCTGTCCGCCGTCTGCCGCAAATTTCTCCTGGCTTAACACATTGCGCATTGCCTGATCCAGATCCACCTTGCGGTAAGGCATTTCCGGCAGATATACAAACCTGTCCTGCAGTCTCAGAAGTTCCAGATAGCCGGTCGGACAATAGAGCGCATTTCCGCTGTTTCCCGCATACATACCGATAGCCATGTTGTTGTATCCCGGTTTGTCAGAAATATCCATGGTAAATGCAGTCTCGCCTGTCTCAAAATCAAGCATGATATACTGCCACATACCAGTTTCCATATCCTGAACATATCCGTAAATATATCCTGTTGCAGTGGACAGCTTCATCATGGAAGTGTCAGACAGATCACTTCTGCACCAGATACTCTTCATCTCATATCCGTCCTCCGTCTTAACTGTATCTACACGTTCTATACCCGGCGCGATCATTTTATTGCCCTGTCTCAGCCAGCCCACATCATAAATATTCTCATAGCTTTGTATTGAGGAATCATTATCTGCTTCTCCAAGCTTCGCACTTCCTGCACCAAACCAGTTACATACGATCGTGCTTACTGTTCCCTCTCCATCATCATATACAATTGCAGAATTTTCCACAGACACCTGTGTACCTTCCGGAAGCTCATCTATAACAGGCATACTCGCAACCTGTTCTCCTGTTTTCATATCCACCGCAATAAGATTTACCGGATCCTGATTATCTGTAAACATAACCAGATCTTTGGTCAGAGACGGGGAACATCCACCTCCCCATGCAAGACCGCCACCTGTCGTCTCATCGCCTTCTTTGCTTTCCTTGGCACCCACACTTTTATAGGAAGTTTCCCAGACTTTTTTCACACCATTATCCGCCTGGAGCAGATAACACTTCAGATTTGTCAGAATGACCGCACCCTCCTTAGATGCCGCAATACCATTCTCTGCACCCTCTCCCGGTTCCAGTTCATATACAAACACTGCATCTGACAGATCCACATCTTCTCCATTCAGGATCTTATCGATAGCTGCACGTGAAACATAGCCAAAGGTTCCCTGCTGTTTTCTGTCGGGATAAATACGGAAGCCTCCTGTTGCAAACCAGAGATTTCCCTCATAATCAAAAACTACAGATAACAGATTCTGATCCAGTGTTTTTCCAAGTGCAGCCTCTGCTGCCGCTTTAATATCGATATCCAGCACTTTCTCAAATTCCGGAAGTACATTTCCCTCCTCATCTGTAGCCTTAAGCATAAGTACCCGATTATCGTTCGTCGGACACACAATGCGATTGCTCTCATCTACAAAAGAATATGAACTCTGTATCAGATAGCTTCCATTGTCATGCTGTTTTGGTGAAAAATAGCCCAAGGTCTGTGCCTCATCTGCATTAATATCACGGATCGCCAGGCCACCCAGAAGCGGAACCACAGAATGTCCATAGGAATCAAAAAAGACTGCCGGGGAAGCATTGGGATTAACTTTTTCATAAGAAACATTGATCTCAGAATAAATATCAACAGGCAATACCTCATCTGTTGAATCTGTATTATAGCAGTCATGATGAATATTGGAATCACTTGCTGCCATATAAGGATTCTCGTCGATAACCTTCGGTGTAAGTGTCTTTATAGGCAGTTCTGATGTCTGACCTGCATTTTCTTCTGTCTGTGTTTCTTCTACCTGTGTTTCCTCTGCACATACCATATTTATTGACGGTTCAGATGTTGTAGCTGCTATAAAAGCGATCATTGCAAGAATTAAAGCTCTTTTCTTCATAATTGTTTTCCTCCTGAGTGTTTTTGTCATATTACATTTCTGCGTTCAAACCAGATGGAGAATCCTTCTTTTATTTTCTGCTCTTCCACAGGTTTCATAAAAAAATATTCTATCCGCATCCTGAACGCATGAAGCGAAAAATCAAGATCACTGCACCAGATGATCCCACATTTCGGATACAGGGAACGGAGATGTTCTGCCGCATTCAGCCCGGACACACCTGGCAATGCAAGAAACACCACTGCCGGTACTGTTTTTCGTATCCGCCCAAAAAACTGTTCCTGATTCTGATAGATTTCAATCAATGGAAAAACTTTCTTTTCTGTACAGTAATTTCTGATGTATTCCGCACAGTTCTGTCCTTCCTGTTCCTGATCAGTTAATATGGCAATACAATACACGACATCCCTCCTCTTCCATTTGATGTACTCCCATTTGTTATCCTCATTATAAAAAAGCCAGAAATTTTTTCAATAATTCTGTCACGAAACGACAGAAAATGACACGAATTGTAAATCTATGGTATTGTTTTGTGATATACTTATAGCAGAATTTTATGAAAATTGCGGGAGCTGCTTTGCAGTGAAGCAATTCGTAGATATCAAGTTAGGGGCAAAATGCCTTTTGACCCTAACATCATTTTATAAATAAAGGAAGATTTACTATGAGAATTGCAATTGTTGATGATATTTCAGAAGAACGGACACTGTTACGAAACAGACTGGAATCTCAGTTTTCCAGGCGCAATGTCCATACAGATATATTGGAATATGAAAATGGAGAAACTTTCCTCACTGCAGCGAAGGAATGTCCTTTCACTGTAGTGTTTCTGGATATTTATATGAATGGTTCTAACGGGATTGATACAGCAAAAGAACTTCGCAGATCAGATACTGACTGTCTGCTGATCTTTACAACAACTTCTACCGACCATGCATTAGAGGGATTCCAGGTCCGGGCTCTGCACTATCTTGTAAAGCCCTACAGTGAAAATGATATTTCCGCACTGGCCGATGAAATCCTTTCCCGCATCCCGGATTCCGGGAAATACATAGATGTAAAGGTAAACGGCAGTAATATTCAGATTCCCTTCCGGAAAATAATCTACGCAGAGCATTTTTCCCACATGATCCACATCCACACTGCCGGTGAAAGGGAACTGGTCACCCGCCAGTCCTTTGATTCCTTCATAATCTCCCTGAAAATGGATCCACGCTTCTATCAGTGTAACCGAGGCGTTGTGATCAATCTGGAGCATGCCGTTGATTTTGACGGAACAGGCTTTCGCCTTGATAACGGAAGCAATGTCTCTGTCAGCCGGAAGCTGCTAAAAAACGCCAGACAGACATTTATGGAATTTCTGTTCCAAAGGAGGTCCTGAAATGACTGACATACTTCGCCCTGTACTTGAACTTTTCGTAATCATTCCCGGCATACTGCTGGCATATCTGCCTGTAAAGAACTATCTGAGGCAGACACCGCTTAAGCTGACAGCATGGCTTCTTCCCCTTCTTCTGGGAATCTGTATTTTAGGAGGGGCAGTTTGCTGTGCCCTGCAAATTCCCACCAGATGGTTCCTGTTTCCTCTGCTGCCTGTCATTATGCTCATTTACCATAAAACATTAAAAATCTCTGTCTGGAAATCCGTCAGTATTTTTCTGGCAGTCTTCGCAGTTTTTACATGTGTCAAAAGTCTGTCCCGGGCAGTCAATGCACTTATGACTGCTGACCTGCATATTACAGAAAACGAACTGTGGTTGCACACTGGTGCCGGAATTTTCTATAATGTCATCTGCCTGCTGTTTGTTCTGGCAGCCTGGTATCCTGCCTGCCACTGTGTACAGACAATGGTCACAGACGAGAACTTTGCCCAGACCTGGTATGTATTCTGGATCCTTCCGGTAATCTTCATCGGAGTGAATCTTTTTATGATTCCCAAACACCGCAGCACTTTATATACCGGGCGTATTCTGCAGTGTTATATTGTTTTCAGTCTTGTACTGCTCATAATCCTGCTTCTGTTCTATGTCCTGTTTCTTATGATGGCAGTCAGCCTGAACAGAAATGCCAGACTTCAGCAGGAGAACCATTTTCTTTCCCTTCAACAGGAAAGATACGAGAATCTCTGCATGGCCATTGAAGAAGCAAGGCAGGCACGTCACGATATCCGTCATCATTTTGTCCGTCTGTCCACTCTGGCAGAACAGGGTGACATAGAAAAAATTAAAGAATATCTCTCTGCTGCAACCGGCAAAATCTCTGACTATAACCTGCATTTCTGTGAAAATCAGGCTGTTGACAGTGTTTTCGGATATTATTCCACCATTGCAGAAAGAGAAAACATTCCTTTTCATGCAGTGGTTTCCCTGCCTGCTGATCTTTCCATAGATGAGATCAATCTGTGCCTTGTGTTCTCCAATCTGCTGGAAAATGCCATCCAGGCAAGTGTGAAAACAGTACCCGCCCGCAGAAAGATTAATGTGGAAGTTTATCCCCACCATAATCATCTCCTTCTGATTCATGTGGAAAACACCTTCGATGGCAAAATACAGCAAAAAAACAATATTTTCCAATCCTCCAAACACTCCGGAAACGGAATAGGAATCGAATCTGTCCGCCACATTACCGACAAAAACGGCGGTGCCTGTGACTTTACCTATAAAGATGGTATTTTCTCTGCAAAAATAATGCTCCGGATATAATCAGTTATTGATTATACCCGGAGCATTTTGTAAAAACACTCAGATTCATGCCAAACAGATAAAATCATCCGTTTCGCTACTTGCTTGATTCACTAAAATTATTCCATACACTCATCCAAAATTGCAGCCATCTTGTCGATGTGTTCTTTTGTGATCACAAGCGGAGGTACGATTCTGAGTACATCACTGCCTGCAGAGATCACCAACAGTCCTTTTGCCAGCGCAGCCTTTACAACTTCACCAACCGGGCGGCCCTGGATTACGATTCCCTGCATGAAGCCCATGCCTCGTCTTGTTGCAGCGCATTCATGTTTTGCAACAATTTCATCCAGTTTCTGTTCCAGATATGGAGTCATTTCCTGTACATGTTCAATGATCTTATCATTCTCATAAATGTCAAATACTTTGCTGACTGCAGCACATACAAACGGGTTTCCGCCATAAGTTGTACCATGGTCACCAGGTTCCAGAGAAGCTTTGGCAGCTTTCTCATTCAATACAAACGCACCTACCGGCACACCACATCCAAGAGCTTTCGCACTTGTCATAATATCCGGCTGTACACCGTATGCCTGCCATGCAAAATAATGTCCGGTTCTTCCCATACCGCACTGAATTTCATCGAAAATCAGCATAATATCTTTCTCGTCACAGATCTGACGCAGACCTTCCAGAAATTCCTTCTTTGCCGGATAGATACCACCCTCACCCTGAACAACCTCAGTGATAATTGCGCAGGTCTTATCTGTGATCTGAGCCTTTACGCTCTCAAGGTTATTGAAATCTGCAAACTTCACACCACCCATCAGAGGCTCAAAGGGCTCTCTGTAATGAGCAGTTCCTGTCACGGAAAGTGCTCCGATACTTCTTCCATGGAAGGAATGGTTCATGGCAATGATCTCATGATCTGCATGTCCGTCACGTACATATGCATATTTCTTAGCTGCTTTTAAAGCACCTTCGATTGCTTCTGTACCACTGTTGGTAAAGAATGCCTTGCTCATTTTACTTGCCTTTACCAGCTTCGCACCTGCTTCGATGATCGGCTCATTGTAATATAAGTTGGAAATATGCATCAGCTTATCAATCTGATCTTTTAATGCTTCATCATATCCCGGATAGTGATATCCCAGAGAATTTACAGCAATACCTGCTGCAAAATCCAGATATTCCTTTCCCTCGGAATCATATAAATAACATCCCTGTCCCTTTTCAAAAACAACAGGAAAACGATTATAAGTGTGAAGGATACTCTCTTCGGATTCCTTCATCTGTTCATTCATGTTCATTGTAATATTTCTCCCCGTCTTCTCTCAGAATCGCAGTACCAATACCTTTGTTTGTAAAGATCTCCAGCAGTAAGCTGTGAGGAATTCTTCCGTCAAGGATATGGACTCTGTTAACGCCTTCTTCAATGGCATCAATACAGTTTTTCAGCTTCGGAATCATACCTCCGCCTACATAACCGTCATCGATCAGTTTCTGTGCTTCATCTACATGAAGTTCAGAGATCAGGCTGGACGGATCATCTTTGTCTTTATAAACGCCTTCAATATCAGAAAGGAATGCAAGCTTCTCAGCATGAACAGCCTCTGCAATGGCACATGCAGCATCATCCGCATTAATATTATAAGTAGCGAACTCATCGTCATAACCTACCGGGAAAATGATCGGCAGGAAATCTTTCTCCAGAAGATCCTCCAGAATCTTCGGCTCAACCTTTGTAACTTCACCAACAAATCCGATGTCTCCACCCTCTGTCTGTTTCTTGCGGCATTTCAGCAGACCACCGTCTTTACCACTGATACCAACAGCATTTACACCAAGAGATTCCACCATGGCAACCAGTTCCTTATTCACCTTCGCAAGAACCATCTCTGCAATCTCCATAGTATCTTTATCTGTAACACGAAGACCGTTAATAAATTTCGGCTCCATACCAACCTTGCCAACCCAGCGGCTGATTTCCTTACCACCGCCATGAACGATGATCGGTTTGAAACCAACCAGTTTCAGAAGAACAACATCCTTAATCACGTTCTTCTTCAGTTCATCATCCAGCATGGCACTTCCGCCGTACTTTACAACTACGATTTTACGATTAAATCTCTGAATATAAGGAAGTGCCTCGATCAGCACCTCCGCCTTGTCCAAATATTTCTGATTAACCATTATTCTCTCCTTTTTCCAGTCAATGTCTGGTCTCCATCCCTGCTTATTGCTTTTCGCAATTAAAGCAGGAGACTTACCTGATTCGGTTAAAATCACCCTTATTCACAGAATTTTGTTATGAACGGTAATCTGCATTGATTTTTATATAATCATAAGTCAGGTCACAGCCCCATGCAGTTGCTGTGGCATCACCCATCTTCACATCAGCGATTGCTGTGACAGCTTCCTCAGAAAGAATCTTCGTTGCCTCTTCTTCACTGTAATCCACAGCCACACCATTCTCAATAATCTGGATCTTACCAGCCTTACTCTCAAAGAACAGATCCACCTTCTCAGGATCAAACTCCGCACCGGAATATCCCATAGCACACAGGATTCTTCCCCAGTTTGCATCATGTCCGTAGATAGCAGCCTTTGTCAGAGAAGAAGTAACAACAGACTTGCTCAATGTAACTGCCTGCTCCTTAGACTCTGCACCAATGATCTTCACCTCAAACAGTGCAGTCGCACCCTCTCCGTCACCTGCGATCTTCTTCGCCAGAGTAGTATTGATATAATTCAGCGCAGCCTTGAAGGTTTCGTAATCCTCACCCTTCTCTGTGATCTCCGGATTCTCAGCCAGACCATTGGCCAGAAGAAGAACTGTATCATTGGTAGAAGTATCTCCATCAACAGAAACCATATTGTAAGTATCCTTAACATCCTCACTTAACGCTTCCTGCAGCATCTTCTTGGAAATCTTCGCATCAGTAGTAACAAACCCAAGCATTGTACACATATTCGGATGGATCATACCGGAACCCTTACACATACCACCAACAGTAACCGTCTTACCGCCAATCTCAATCTGAACAGCAACCTCTTTCTTTTTGGTATCAGTAGTCATGATCGCCTTCGCCGCCTCAGTACCAGCCTCCAGAGAACCATCCAGCTTCGGCGCCATCATCTTCACACCATTCTTAATACGGTCAATGGGAACCTGCATACCAATCACACCTGTAGAAGCAACCAGCACACTGTCAGCAGCCACCCCAAGAATCTCAGCAGCCGCATCTGCAGTCTCCTTACAATAACCATAACCTTCTGCACCAGTACATGCATTGGCAATACCACTGTTACAGATCACCACCTGTGCAGACGGATGATTATAAACAATATCCTGATCCCATTTAACAGGCGCAGCCTTCACCACATTGGTAGTAAAAGTCCCCGCAGCTACACAAGGCACCTCACTGTAAACCATAGCCATATCCGTTCTGCCCTTATACTTAATCTCAGCCGCAGCCGCAGCTGCCTTAAATCCCTTAGCCGCCGTAACGCCGCCCTCTATAATCTTCATAAAACCTCAATCCTTTCTATATAATAAGACAAACTATCTTGTTTCCCGTCCACATCCTCCACTCTCAGCGACTGCCGCAGATCCCCTGCGCAGTCACGTCCGTCAGACATCCACATCTCTTCCGTCCTGAAAAGTCAGCTCCGGAAATTATTTGGTTTTGAACGCATTTGCAGGGGCTGTAGTAACTCTTAGTGCTCGGGAATTTGCGTTATGAGGCGGCTGCATCACTGTCTGAGCGAAGTTTGCAACGGAGCGAGTTTGACAAGCCGCCTCATGCCTTTAGCAAATTCACGAGCACTTAGAGTTAGTAAGCCCCGAAACCGCGTTCAAAACCAAATAATTTCCGGAGCGTCCCTTTCCATTAATCTATCACGGACACATCGGCACCTGCAGCAGTCCCTCAGCCTCCTTAAATCCAAACATCAGGTTCATATTCTGCACAGCCTGTCCCGCAGCACCTTTCACCAGATTATCCATAGCCCCCATCATAATAACTCTGTGAGTTCTGGGATCAATCTTAAAGTTCACATCCACATAATTACTTCCCTCCACGCACTTAGTCTGCGGACAAACATCCTTATCAAGCACACGAACGAAAGTCTCCTTCTCATAATACTTATCATAAACTGCCTTCACCTCTTCATAAGAAACATCCTTAGTCAGAGAAGCATAAGCAGTCACAAGAATACCACGATTCATAGGAATCAGATGAGGTGTAAAATTAATCAGCACTTCCTTACCGCACGCATAACCAAGCTGATCCTCAATCTCCGGTGTATGTCTGTGACTTGCAACACCATAAGCCTTAATATTCTCATTCACTTCACAGAACAGATTGGCAACCTTCGCTCCACGTCCTGCTCCTGAAGTACCGGACTTCGCATCAATGATAATCGTAGACGGATCGATCAGCCCCTCTTTGATCAGCGGATAAATAGAAAGTGTAGAACATGTGGGATAACATCCCGGATTCGCAATCAGTCTTGCCTTCTTAATCTCCTCACGATTAATCTCACATAAACCATAAACCGCCTCATCAATAAACTGCGGAGCCTTATGCTCAATTCCGTACCATTTCTCATATTTCTTCACATCTTTAATACGGAAATCCGCACTCAGGTCAATAACTTTCGCCTTGGAAAGAATTCCTTCATTAATTAAAGAAGCACAGAGTCCCTGAGGAGTAGCTGTAAAGATCACATCCACTTCATCAGCTAATGCTTCCATATTATCATCCATACATTTCGCATCTACCAATTTAAAAAAGTTCTGATAAACATCTGCATATTTCTGGTCAATGTAACTTCTTGAACCATACCACGCAACTTCCACATCTTTATGTCCCAGAAGCAGTCTCACGATCTCGTTACCTGCATATCCTGTGGCACCGATAATTCCTGCTTTAATCATAATAATTTCCTCCATCTTCGCCTCATCCGGCGATCTTCATTTCATAGTAAAACTTTACTCTATCAGAGTGCTGGACTAATTATACATCTTACCTGCATAATATGCAATAGTCATTTTTCAATGTTTTTACATGGATTTTATTTCAGTTCACGGATTTCCCCCTGTCTTTTCCTATATTATGTTGCATATTTATGCAAAAACAGATAAAACTTTTTTGCATTTTTCTATTGCATATTTATAAAAAAAGGTGTATATTATCACTTGTTAAGCGGAATCACACGAAATCATCTTGTTCCGCATTGAATATTTATTCAAAAATTTCAATCAGAAATTACCGCATTTATTCAAAAATAATGCGCTGAACTCCCGACCTATTCATTTACTTTCGGCAAACGGATATCTCAGGAAATTTTTACAAATCAGGAAAATAATAAAATCCAATTTCAGGAGGAATACAATCATGAAAGAAAAAGTCGTTTTAGCATACTCAGGCGGTCTTGATACCACAGCCTTAATCCCATGGTTAAAAGAAACATTTGATTACGATGTTGTCTGCTGCTGCGTAAACTGCGGTCAGGGAAACGAACTGGACGGACTGGATGAAAGAGCAAAGCTTTCCGGTGCTTCCAAATTATATATCGAAGATATCGTAGATGAATTCTGTGATGACTTCATCGTTCCATGTGTACAGGCAGGTGCTGTATACGAACACAAATATCTCCTTGGTACATCCATGGCCCGTCCGGCAATCGCTAAGAAATTAGTTGAGATCGCACGTAAAGAAGGCGCAGTTGCTATCTGCCACGGTGCTACAGGTAAAGGTAATGACCAGATCCGTTTCGAACTTGGCATCAAAGCTCTTGCTCCTGACATCAAAATCATCGCTCCATGGCGTATGACAGACAAATGGACCATGCAGTCACGTGAAGATGAGATCGCATTCTGTAAAGCTCACGGAATCGACCTTCCATTCGATGCAAGCCACAGCTACAGCCGTGACAGAAACTTATGGCATATCAGCCATGAAGGTCTGGAACTGGAAGATCCTTCACAGGCTCCAAATTATGACAATATGCTTGTTTTAGGTGTTACACCTGAGAAAGCCCCTGATAAAGAAACAGAAGTTACCATGACATTCGAGCAGGGTGTTCCGAAAACATTAAACGGCAAAGAAATGAAAGTTTCCGAGATCATCACAGAGCTCAACAAATTAGGCGGCGAGAACGGTATCGGTATCGTTGACATCGTTGAAAACCGTGTTGTTGGTATGAAATCCCGTGGTGTATATGAGACTCCTGGCGGAACAATCCTTATGGCAGCTCATGAACAGCTCGAAGAACTGACACTCGACCGCGAGACAATGGAAACCAAGAAGAAACTCGGCAGCCAGTTTGCTCAGGTTGTATACGAAGGAAAATGGTACACACCGCTTCGTGAAGCAATTCAGGCATTCGTTGAGTCCACACAGAAATATGTAACAGGTGAAGTTAAATTCAAACTGTACAAAGGCAACATCATCAAAGCCGGTACAACTTCTCCATACAGCCTGTACAATGAATCTCTTGCATCTTTCACAACAGGTGACCTCTATGACCACCACGATGCAGATGGATTCATCACACTGTTCGGACTTCCACTGAAAGTTCGCGCTATGATGTTAAAAGAAGTTGAGCAGAACAAGAAATAATTAATTGATAACAGATTCAGCCAGATGGACACTTTATTCATCTGGCTGTTTTTATTACCTGATACAGTATTGCAATTCTGTAAAAAATGGCACAAAAAAGACACAGCCAGATGGCCATGTCCGTTTTTATCTGCTATGTTTATGATTATCTGCTTTCCAGTTCCGCACGTTTCTTATCGATAAGCTCCTGAAGTTTTTCCAGCTCTTCCACTGTAATCCCATCAGATTCCAGAAGCGCATTCATCATTTCCACCGGATTAATCTTTCTGCTTTTGGCATTTCCCTTTAAATAATCCTCTCTTGAAAGAAGAGGGGTATAATTTCTTGCATACACCTTGCCGTTCATTGAAGTTCCCGCAACCTGGATCAGGTTCTCTTTCAAAAGAAGCTCCAGGCATCTTCTTACTGTCGGCATTTTCAGTTCCGGTGCAATGTCATTGATCTCAAAAGCAGACAATGGTCTTCCCTCTTCCCAAAGCACATTCATAATATCATAACGTTTACCTTTTAAGATGTCCATCTTAAGATCTCCTTCCATTTTTAACCAGATATCACTATAATACAGAAATATCGAATTAATTACAATTACAGAGACCTTACACTGATTTACAGTCCTTTTACAAATTTGTTACCAAGTTTATCCGGACAATAATACATCTTTCTACACATCACGAATCATTTCGTCATAAAACAAGCTGTTTTTTCTCAAGACGGGCATATACCCACTCTCTGAAAAGTGTATAGATGACAGATACTGTCGGAATGAAGATCAGCATTCCCGCAATTCCCATCAGACTGCCGCCAAGTGTTACAGCTACCAGTACCCAGATGGATGGAAGCCCGACAGAACCACCTACCACATGAGGATAGATCAGGTTTCCTTCTATCTGCTGCAGGATAAGGAAAAGTCCCAGAAACAGAACCGCTTTTACAGGACTTATCATAAGGATCAGAAAAAATGCTACCCAACATCCGATAATTCCGCCAAACAGCGGGATCAATGCTGTAAATGAAATCAGGACACCCACCAGCATTGCATATGGAAAATGCAGGATTGTCATGGATACAAAGAACATACTTCCAAGAATCACAGCTTCGATACACTGTCCGGTAATAAAGTTGGAAAAAATCCTGTTTGCCAGATTCCATACATGTGCCAGATATCTGACCGGTTTTTCCGGGAACATTGCGTACATTGCTTTTTTTATCTGCTGCAGGAGCTTTTCTTTCTGCAAAAGGACGTAGCAGGCGAATACAAAGCCAATGGATACATTCATTGCAGTAGTCAGAAGTCCCATGGTGATGGACACTGTGGAGGAAACAATGTTATTGACTCCGTTCTTCAGTACGCCGAGTACAGAATCGATTATTTTTCCCGGCTCAATGTCAAGAGACTGCGCCCATTTCACAACTTCCGGATTGTTTCCGAATACATTGTCGATCCATTTCTGGAAAACCGGAATATTTTCTTCTATCTTTTTCGCTATGTTTACGAATGTTGCCCCCAGTTCCGGTACTACTACCAGCATAACGATCACGATTATACAGATCACAAAGCAGATAGAAAGCACCAG
The DNA here is from genome assembly GCF_025148125.1 of Blautia wexlerae DSM 19850. Lineage (NCBI taxonomy): Bacteria > Bacillati > Bacillota > Clostridia > Lachnospirales > Lachnospiraceae > Blautia > Blautia wexlerae. Next base: position 516,696 of record NZ_CP102267.1, on the reverse strand, counting down.
GCTGACCGGCCTTGCCAGTTTTTGTGCTGTTTTTTTCTCTTGTTTCAAGGCTTTTCCGAACAGATGATGTTCTATGAATTTCATTGGAATATTGAGGATAAAAGCGATTCCAAAGCCAATGATGAACGGAAAGAGAAAGCCAAGCAGAACTCTGACAGTGCTGATGACTATGTGCAGGTTCTGGACACCCAGATATAAGAGAATTGCGAATGCGATGAGCCATCGAATTTTTTTTATGTTTTCTTTGTCTAGCTGCATGTTTGTTTTTCCTTTCTTTTTGATATTGGAGAGTATTATATCATATTTTCCCAAAAAACGGACGCTTAGAAAAATATTTTATCTGCTATGCGGTTTCGGCATCTAAGAGATTCTAAGTCATCTGAAATCTGCTAAAAGCATGAGAAGAAAAGTCTATGATTGCTCGCTGGTGCTCAGGCAATGGACTTTTCTTCTCATAACGCAGATTTAAGAGGACTAAGAATCTCTAAGATGCCTGCAAATGCATAGCAGATAAAATATTTTTCTAAGCTGGTAATTGGAAGGTGGAAAATATCGTATCAATTCGCATGTTAAAAGCCTACATGAATAAGAAAGACTTTAAATATGAAAGAGATTGTATAAGTTCACATGGGATATCATATACTTTATATAAATTCTGCCTGTAAAATGCTTTATAGACTATGAATTATCAAATAGCAATGCAAAAAGAATATTAAATTAAATTGCAGAAAGGAATTGACAGTTAACTATAAATATTTTATAATCATTTTATAAACAATATAAGTAAACTTATATATGTCCATAATCGGTTGGACGTTTCTACCAACTACCGTAATAGTTGTCTATAAGTTCTCTCCCCAGGGAGAAAGAATGAGGTAAAGGCAGCATCGGTAGATTTTTTTTGCCTTTCCTTAACCGCAAAAAGGAGGTATGGTTATGAACGAGCAGACTTTTGTTTTAAAGGGAACGATTTGCTACAGTAATTCTCTGACAGAACTTTCCATCACTGAAAATGGATATTTAGTATGTGAAGATGGGCGATGTGCAGGGGTGTTTGATGAGCTTCCTGAGAAATTTGCAGGAATCTCATGCACAGATTTTGGCGATGAACTGATTATTCCGGGACTGACTGATCTGCATCTTCATGCTCCGCAGTATACGTTTCGTGCCTCGGGTATGGATCTTGAGCTGTTGGACTGGCTGAATACTTATACTTTTCCGCAGGAAGCGCGTTATGAAGATACAGAGTTTGCAAAAGAGGCTTACTCTATTTTCACTGAGGATATGAAGAAGAGCCCAAATACAAGAGCATGTATTTTCGGAACTCTGCATGTCCCTGCTACCGAGATCCTGATGGAACAACTGGATAAAACCGGAATAAAGGCTATGGTCGGCAAGGTAAATATGGACCGTAATGGTTCTCCGCAGTTGCAGGAAGAGAGTGCTCAGGCTTCTGCTGATGCTACGGTTCAGTGGATTAAGGATACGCTTGATAAATTTGAAAATGTAAAGCCGATCCTTACTCCGAGATTTACTCCATCCTGTTCTGATGAGCTGATGGAGAAGCTTTCGAAGATTCAGAAGAGGTATCACCTGCCTATGCAGTCACACCTTTCTGAAAATTTCGGTGAAATTGCCTGGGTGAAGGAGCTTTGTCCGAATACACATTTTTATGGAGAAGCATATAGCCAGTTCGGTCTTTTCGGCGGTGACTGTCCGACGATCATGGCTCATTGTGTTCATTCTTCGGATGAAGAAATTGCCCTTATGAAAAAGCAGGGCGTTTATATTGCTCATTGTCCGCAGTCCAACACAAATCTCGCCTCAGGTATCTCTCCTGCGAGACGTTATCTGGACGAAGGCTTACACATCGGACTGGGCTCTGACATTGCAGGTGGAACTTCCGTTTCTATTCTGCGTGCCATGGCTGATGCTATTCAGGTTTCCAAGCTGTACTGGCGGCTGGTTGATTCTTCCATGAAGCCGCTCACTGTTGAAGAAGCCTTTTATATGGGAACAGAAGGAGGCGGTTCCTTCTTTGGAAAGGTTGGAAGCTTTAAGGAGGGGTATGAATTTGATGCGGTTGTGCTTAATGACAGCACTATTCCAACTCCACTGAAGCTCTCTCCGAGGGACAGACTTGAAAGACTGATCTACCTTTCCGATGACCGTAATATTACCGCTAAATATGTAGCCGGAAGAAAGATTCTGTAACTGCAGGAAATACAGATTCTGATGGTGTTTTTCCGGCATATCGTTAACAAAACGATATGCCGGGACGATTGATTCCAGGAGTTTCACCCTGTTTTTTCGGGATGATTATCTGAGGCACCACAAAACGGCCGGCAATTTTTAAAATCAAAAGGGGGAAAGATTATGAATCTTGACAAATTATTCCATCTCAAAGAGAACCACACAGATGTAAAGACCGAAGTTATGGCAGGTATTACCACATTCATGACAATGGCATACATTCTGGCTGTTAACCCAAATATTCTGGAAGCGTCCGGCATGGACAGAGGAGCTGTTTTTACAGCGACCGCACTGTCATCCTTTATTGCCACCTGCCTGATGGCACTGCTTTCTAACTACCCGTTCGTTCTTGCACCGGGCATGGGCTTAAATGCCTACTTTGCATACACAGTTGTTCTTGGCATGGGATACAACTGGCAGCAGGCACTGGCAGCTGTATTTGTAGAAGGTATTATTTTTATCCTTTTATCACTCACTAATGTGCGTGAAGCGATTTTTAACGCTATTCCAATGAACCTGAAACATGCAGTATCTGTTGGTATCGGACTGTTTATTGCTTTCATCGGACTGCAGAATGCTAAGATCGTAGTTAACAATGACTCCACTCTGGTAAGTGTATTTTCCTTTAAATCCTCCGTTTCCGGCGGGACCTTCAATACAGAAGGAATTACAGTTCTTCTGGCGCTGATCGGACTTCTCATCACCGCCATCCTTCTTGTTAAGAGTGTAAAAGGAAACATTCTCTGGGGTATCCTGATCACATGGGGACTTGGCATTATCTGTCAATTGACAGGACTTTACAAACCTGATCCTGCAGCCGGCTGGTTCAGCCTCCTGCCTGATTTCTCAAACGGAATCTCCATCCCAAGCATGGCTCCCACATTTATGAAAATGGACTTCTCCATTGTCTTCACACTTGATTTCGTAGTCATTATGTTTGCATTCCTGTTTGTAGATATGTTCGATACACTTGGAACACTGATCGGCGTTGCTTCCAAAGCTGATATGCTTGACAAAGAAGGCAAACTTCCAAACATCAAAGGTGCTCTTCTTTCTGACGCAGTAGGAACTACAGTAGGTGCTATGTGTGGTACTTCCACAGTTACTACTTTCGTAGAGAGTGCTTCCGGTGTTGCTGAAGGCGGACGTACAGGACTTACTTCCCTGATAGCAGCCATCCTCTTCGGATTATCACTGCTGTTATCCCCGATTTTCCTGGCAATCCCATCCTTTGCCACAGCACCGGCTCTGATCATCGTTGGATTCCTGATGCTCACATCAGTAACCAAGATTGATTTCAACGACCTGACGGAAGCCATCCCGGCATTTATCGCGATCATCGCAATGCCATTCCTGTACAGCATTTCTGAAGGTATCTCCATGGGTGTTATCTCCTATGTGATCATCAACGTTGTTACAGGTAAAGCTAAGGAAAAGAGAATCAGCGTACTGATGTATGTACTGGCTGTATTGTTTATTTTGAAATATATCTTTATCTGATCCGGAAAATCAGAAGCAAGATTAAAAACGCAAATTTACACATTTGCGAAAAAGAAGCCTCCTGCAGGGGCTTCTTTTTTGTTACCATAATTTTCTTTCACTTTCCTGGTCTGTGTTGTATAATTATGAAAGTGTTTATTCATTTTATAAATCAGCGGGATATTTGCAGTTTCTAGAGCGTGTCTGAAAAATCATTCCCGCAATCTGCACGCCCCACTTTGCAGGATATTTCACCCGAATTCAGTTGCCGTAGCCCGCTACGGCGCCCTCATCCGGGCAAAATATCCCACAAATTGTGACGCACATCTTGCAGAAAGCATTTTTCAGACACACTCTACTGCTTCTGTCCACACTGTATGAATAAATATTTTGCATTATCCACATTTTATACATTTCATTTACACATCACTATTTATAAGGAAGGATTTTTTTACAAATGCAAAAACAACAGATACCTTTAAAGAATTCCCTGTTTCTGCTCCTGGCAGCAATTATCTGGGGTATCGCCTTTGTGGCTCAGAGCGTAGGAATGGAGTATGTCGGTGGATTTACATTTAGTGCAGTCCGTTCCCTGCTCGGGTCAGTTGTACTGATTCCGCTTATTCTCATTTCCGGACGCAAAAACTCCGCCGATACTGCTGCTACAAAAGCTAACAGTTTCGTTGGCTCATCCGACGGCACTGTATCCAGCATCCGGAAACGAAAAGACCTGATCATCGGCGGTATTTCCTGTGGAATCTGCCTTTGTCTGGCAAGCAACTTCCAGCAGTTCGGCATCAAATATACCACTGTCGGAAAAGCCGGATTTATTACCGCCTGTTATATCGTAATTGTACCGATCATCGGTCTGTTTCTTGGCAAAAAATGCAGCAAATTCATCTGGGCTGCTGTTGCAATGGCACTGATCGGTCTTTACCTTCTGTGCATTACAGACGAATTCTCCATCGGAAAAGGTGACCTGCTTGTACTGGTATGCGCATTCTTATTCTCCATACACATTCTGGTCATTGACCACTTTTCTCCGAAAGCTGACGGAGTAAAACTTTCCTGCATCCAGTTCCTGACCTGCGGAATCCTTTCCGGTATTCCTGCACTGCTGTTTGAGCATCCGGAATTTTCTGCAATCTGCCGGGCATGGATGCCAATCCTCTATGCAGGTATTATGTCCTGCGGTGTAGCCTACACCCTGCAGATCATAGGACAGAAGAACATGAATCCGACTGTGGCATCCCTGATCCTCAGTTTGGAATCCTGCATCTCCGTCCTTGCCGGATGGGTTCTCCTTGGACAGCAGTTAAGTGCAAAAGAAATCCTCGGATGCGTGATCATGTTTGCCGCGATCATCCTCGCACAGCTGCCACAGAAACAGGCAGAATAATACCCCTTAGCATATGTATTTTCTATAGCAATTCCATAAAATAATGCAATCAGGACTTCGCGCTCTTCTGAACTGTCTTGATTGCATTATTTTATGGAATTGCTATAATATCACCCTATAATCTTTCCATTATCCATTTCGTACACTTGATCACACAAGATTTGAATATCTTCTCTGTTATGACTTGCCAGAATGATCGACCGTCCCTCATTTTTCAAATCCAAAATCAACTTACGTATTTCATCTACCCCTTTATTATCTAAACCATTCATGGGCTCATCCAAAATCAAAATACTCTGATTTTCCATAATTGCCTGTGCAATTCCAAGTCTCTGTCTCATCCCCATAGAATACTTTCCAACTTTTTTTCTACCAGCGCATTCTAATCCTACAACTTTTAATGCTTTTTCAATGTCTATATTTTCTTTTCCCGACATTGATGCAAGTAATCTAAGATTCTGCTTTCCTGAATACTGCTTGAGAAATCCTGGTTCTTCAATGATTGCTCCAATCTCTTTTTTATCCACCAGGATCGATCCTTCATTAATCTGAAGCAGTCCACAGATACATTTGAATAAAACGGTTTTGCCTGATCCATTTCTTCCAACAATTCCACATATCGTTCCCTTTTTTACCTGTAAAGATACATTATCTAACACAGTTACATTTCCAAATTTTTTTGTTACATTTCGTACGATTATTGCCATATTATCCACAACTATATCCTTTCATCCTGAAATATCTGAATGCACTGTCACATAATACGCAATTCCTGACAGGCAGAGGCAACCAAGAACCAGAATTATAAATGCTCTGACCACGTCTATTTCATACCTTGCATATTTCGATAGGTTATTTAAATCCATCCATGCACTTGGCGTTAAGTACATTATCCATTCAGGAAGATATTTTATTCTTGTTACAAGAATAATTGATGCAGACACTGTTACAAAACTGATAATCTTACCAACGCACAGATTCAGACACCACAAACATAATCCATAAAAAGAACAGATGAAAAATCCCAACCCGCCTACAAGGAACATAGCTTCTAAAGGTCCGTATTCAAAGATAAGATATCCGGACACTCCAAAACTAAGACCAAATTGCTCTCCTGCATCAGTAAGAGCAAGTGTTGTCCAAATCCGCCCCCATTCCCCGCTCAGACAAACGTTGGGAAAAATAATCAAAATACTTATTCCTGTCAGACACAACATATACAGTATACTGACTGAAAAAATATACATAATATGTCCAAGCACCCATTCGGAGGTTCCACCTCTCATAATCACAAAGAGCTGATATTTATCATAAAATGGTGCATCTATAAAAAACAGCATAGCAGCTACAAATATAGATGCAGTCAGCATAACATCATTGAATATAAATGGAAGCAAAAATGGTGAAGCTTTTTCATTTACAGAAAACAAAAAATCTCTTATTGGAATCAATTCATTTAACATATAAACAAAAAGGCAGACCGGAATCAGATAAAGCTTATAATTTCCCCGCAGAATTCTCAATTGATAACCGCAAATCCGCCTGGCCTGACTCAAGACTTTCATCGATATTCACCCTCTATCTTTTTTAACATAATCATTCCGCTTATCCCACAAAATACCACTGTCACAAAAAGCGCATATGCTATGAGCAGAACAGGATCATCCGTGTATGTTTTTGTTGCAGAATTATATATTTCCTCCATATACAACATGGGATATTTGACTGCTATCCTTGAGAATAAAAAAATAAAGAAATAATTTAACAGAAATGGAAACGCATACACTGCATAAGAATCTCTTACAAATGTTGACAGCGCAAGACTAAGCACACTCATAGATGCGCAATATAATCCATCTAAAAATATCTGCACCCCCATATATAATTCTGTATTTTCAGGTAAAAGCCATCCAAAGCAACTCTCTGATTTAAAGTTTTCTACTGTAATACTGTCAGAAGAAACCAATGGCAATTCATGACACTGCCATATAACAAAAATAATACTTCCCAGAATCACCACCAGAAAAGATGTACAGAATACAACAATAATTTTAGATATAACATACTTTCTGATTCCTACTCTCTGAATACTGCATCTCAAAAAATGATTTTCCGTATCTTCACAATAAGAAGTTACATAAACTGTTGATGTAACAATCATTGCCAGAAGCGGAGTTATTGAACGTCCCCATACATGCACAAAAAGGTACAAAACATCCTGACTGTCAGCAAATCTTTTGCTATTGAATTCCCATACAAAAAACATCAGGATAATTGCCAAAGGAAATTTAGCTCCCTTTAATGCTCTTTTGAAATCTGTTTTTATTATATTCTTCATATCTCGTCTCAAATTTATCACATTACTTTCAATGTTTCCGCATGAAAATAAATCTTTTGTAAATAACTGCTATCCGGTGAATCACTGTTTTTCACCAATACTCTACATTCCCATACAGGTTCAATTTCTGCTGAATGTTTATCTGGATTTACCTGCACAACTTTCTGACAAAGAGATATCCTCTGTACTTCATAAATATCATCGGAAATAATATTGCCAAAATATTTTTCCAATGCTTTCAATACCATCTCCGGACTTACCACCTCAACTTCATTTTTTAATTCAAGAGGATAGTAACCATTTATACTTAAAGACTGAATACCGTTCTTATCGTATATAACAGATACGTTGTTCTCATCAAACCCCTCTCCCATTACAGGTGGTAATACCGGATAGTCCTGCCATGTAGTATAAGTCATAAAATAATAACAGTCATCATCTTCTGTCCACTGTGTTTTTGCAGTCGGAATTTTTGTGTCTTCCTCCTCAGCTCTGGCAATCGCTTTTTTTTCTTCTTCGCTCATAATACTATGTTCCATAACATAGCATATAACATCATCTGATACATCAACTCCCAGTTTATCCAGCACTTCACTCACATTCTTCCATGCTTCTTTTTGAGGCATAAAAGGAAGATCCGTTTTATCCTGATATTTATTTCCATTATAATCATCAAAACGACTGTCAGAAAACAGTACATTATTTATATAAGAAGCCTGATCAGTCGCATAATTCAAATTATCATCAGAAATCACTAAAGTTGCGTTGTTTTCAGCTATTTCATAAATTTTATACTGTACTGTCCCATAATCATCTATGTATTCATTTGTAATGTTACCATCCTGAACCAACAATTGTGCAATTTCTTCCTGCTTATCCCAGAGTGTCTGTCCACTAATCTGTGTCTCCGCACATTTTCCATTTTTACAGTTTTCAGGATATTGAAACTCTGCATTTACCTTTATCTGTTCTGTCAGTTCCGTTTTCATGCCTTTCGGAAAGTCTGTTGATTTCTGGTGCTGTTGAGACTTACCGCATCCACCAATCGCTGTAACTACAAATATCAGAGATATTATTCTTATAATATTTTTCATATGTCCCTCTCATCTTACCAACCACACAATCACAAAACTTATCCAAATAATTCCTCTCCAGATACAGTATAACAAAATCCGAGAAAGTTATAACCTGCATTTTCATCTACAATTGTATACTCATTGGCTAATACTGTTTTTTCATTGCATGTAACACTTCCCCAAAACACTATAAAAATATATAATATTTTTAATAAAAACCATTTTTTAGTCATAATTTCAATTATTCCCCTTTCGCTAATATTACATATCCATACTGTACAATAAATGATTTCGGACTTATCAATTTGGAACTTTCTTCAGAATAAAAAACAATTAATTTATCATTTATACTTACTTTATTATTCTGATTTAAATTAACAGAGTAATCACATTTTCTCTGCTCATTAAATATCACAGCAAAATTATTGTTCTTCCCTTCTAATTTAGTTACAATACCGACCATAGCTTGAATATTATCAATCTTTTTCAATCTCTGCTTTTTGCTATCATCAATAGAATAGATATTAATTTGTTTTCCGTCTTGCAAAACTAAATATGATTCTTTGTAATAATTTTTAATGGATATTTTTTTATATAACAATATCATGTTACTAATTATACTTATTATAAGTAAGACAATGTATATATTTTTTTCGTGTTATTCATAGATTTCTCCCTCTGCTAGAGCGTGTCTGAAAAAGGCTTTCTGCAAGATGTGCGTCACAATTTGTGGTATATTTTGCCCGGATGAGGGCGCCGTAGCGGGCTACGGCAACTGAATTCGGGTGAAATATCCCGCAAAGTGGGGCGTGCAGATTGCGGGAATGATTTTTCAAACACGCTCTAAGCCACTATTCCATAAAATATATTTTATTGTTTTTCATATTCGCACATCCATTTTCCGGAAAATATACTTTCATTACAATCCCCAAATTATAGCAATCCTCTAAAATAATGCATCTTAATCCAGCCCATCAGAGTGTGAAATCCTGCGTTAGATATCTTTGCCGTGCGTCAGCACGCCTGCAGATATCTTCCTTGTCTTTCGCACTCTGCTGAACTGTCTTAAACGCATTATTTACGAGGATTGCTATAATTTCTGATAAAATTTTCAATATACACATCTTAATTGTTTTATCTTTTTATTCTACATATATGTCATGCATTTAGATTACCATTTTTTTATTTGTCTGTCAATATTTTATCTATATTTTGTAGATATTGTAAATATTATCATTTTTATTTAGTTAACTGTCGAAAACAGATACCCTTTATTATTTTCCAACGTTCCGTTTTTTCAGATCAGTAAAAAAACTCCTCAATGGTAAACAAAATCTTACTCTAACACAAAAATGGAGCTGCCGCTAAAATTACGACAGCCCCGTTCTACTACTTAAGTAAAATTACATTTCTGAATACAGTCTCACTTTTTGTGAGGACACACCGGTGAATATACTGAATTAACCAATGTTTTATTTTTGATATAGTTACATTTTGTGCAGATTTCTCCTCTGTACTGGTTCACAGTACAACTCTTTCCACTGGAAATATGTTTTTTTAAAACACCGGTTTTAAATGAGTGTTTACATCCGGAAAAAAGCTGAATATTTCTGTCCGGTAACAAAATCACCGTTCCATCCTCCAAAAGAAAATACTGATTGCAGTCAGAAAAGAAATTCTCATCCTCCGGTATGGTTATAGCAGAGCCTGTATCCGATGAAGAATCAAATTCAAATTCCATCCATGTCACTTCTTCTATCCCATTCTGAATATCCGAAGAAAAATTTCTCAAATCAATAATCTCAGGAGAATACGCAGATACAGGAACTGTCGCAAAAAGGCACAGAACTACCGTAGCCAAAGCCATTTGTAACTTCCTGATCCGACCAGGTACAGATATTTTTCTGATCCGTTTTATCAGAAAGCTTTTACTGTTTCCGGAAAAATAAAGTGCAGGAGCAGAAAATGCCCTGGCTCTGGCAGAAACAGCGATTATAGCCTTTCCATATTTCATGCGCTCATTATTTGAAAATGTAACTGTCAGTTTTTCATCGCAATTCATTTCCTGAACCTCCTTTAATTCTTTCAAAAATAAATAAGATAACGGATTAAAACAATGTATCAGAACAATAAACAAAGCTGCCATCCGGTAAATTAAATCATGAGATTTTATGTGCTGTAGCTCATGCCGTAGAATCAGTTCTTTTGAATCATCCGCAACAAGTGATGTGAGGATAATTACGGGTGATTTCACGCCACAGGTAAATGGCGAAATCTCCGCACCACAATAATACATAGATACCTTTTTGGTTATATTCATATCAGCCTTTATGGAATTCAATAAATCCTCACAGTTATCAAGAGGAAGTAGATATTTTCGGAGATTACGTCTGAAAAGGTAAAAACGATAAGCCTGCGAAAGTATAATTAATAACATAATACCAGTCCATAATCCAATCAGCACTTTCTGACTATCCGGCAGCTGCGGGAATATAAAACCCTCATCAATCAGTTTTATAGAATGATCAATATCAAAGAAATAGTATTCATCGGTTTTTAAAATTCCGTTCTCACAATGAAACAGCCATGACTGTACCAGAGATTTAACTAACGGAAATGGAACCAGAAAAAACAAACCTCCCAGTTTCAACAGAAAATATCTGAACGAAGCAGGAAGCATTTCATGGGTAAGAAAATCAAGTAATAAATATCCAAGAAAAAAAACACTGCCGGAAACACTCATATATATCAGCAGACAGATCAATATTTTCAAATACATACCTCCTCATCATAAGAAATCGCGCCTTATTTTTCCTCAGACATATTGGAATGCAAGATATCTATAAGTTCGTTTACATCAGCCTCAGATAATTTTGTCTCCTGAGTAAAGGAAGCGATAAAATTCTTAAGAGATCCACCAAAAGATTCATCTACAAACTGTCGAGCATATTTTTGTGCAAGTTCCTCTTCACTGAGCTGCGCTGAATATAGTTTACGATACCGCTTATTATTTGTTTTCAACACTCCCTTTAAAATAAGGCGGTTAAGATATGTCTGAGCTGTACCTACCGCCCAGTTAAGCTGAAGTTCATCGTTACAATATTTCAGGATTTCATTAAAAGGAAGTGGATCTGAATTCTTCCAAAAAAGCTGCATGATCTTATATTCTGTATCAGAAAGCTCATAATGTTGTTGCATAATCACATCTCCTAACTCTTAGTTTTATAGCAATCCTCGTAAATAATGCATTTAAGACAGTTCCGCAGAGTGCGAAAGACAAGGAAGATATCTGCAGGCGTGCTGACGCACGGCAAAGATATCTGACGCAGGATTTCACACTCTGATGGGCTGGATTAAGATGCATTATTTTAGAGGATTGCTATAGTATATTGTACAATATCAGGAAGACACAGTCAATACAAAGAATTAATTATTGTAAATCTCGACAATATTGTAAATATATTATTGACAAATATTATTTGATAATGTACACTAAATTCATGACATAAACGTAGTGATATACATTTACACAAGCAAAGCAACTACGAAAGGCTGACAGCAATACAATATGTTATTATAATGTATATTCAGCCGTGTATAAATGTGCAAATAAACGTTGTTCAGCCAAAAGGACAATAGAAACGAATATACCTGTTAAGCATAATTTTAAGAATTCTAAATGTACTGAATGTGGAAGAAAAAAGAAATGAGGGTAAGAACATGATAAAAAAGGAAAAAATAGTAATAACTATAGTGCTTGTGGTAAGTTGTATTACAGCAACTCCGGTTGCCGCAAAAAATGTAGAAAATAATACTTATCAAATATGTCGAAATGATATTTTTATAGATTGGTATCAGTTGAATTGCAAGAAGATAATAAGTGAAATTAAAGACGATGGTTGCTATATTGCAGTTAATCTGGGGGATTGGCTAAAGGAGCAGGACATTTATGATATTTCAGTAACTGAGGATAATGAGAGTGAAGGTTATAAAAAAATGTATTATGAACGAAATCCGGAAAAAGAGGAAAAGGATGAGTTTTATGATACAGATGACACTGCTTATATTCCTTTTGAAAGGTTGGTGTACGAGGGAGATGTTATCAGTTATACAGATTCTTCTATTGAAACTGTAACAGAAGTAGAAGAAAATGGTGATTTCTATACAAAAATCACATCTATGCCGAAATTGCCATTAAAGAATATGGATTAAGATATAGCGTTAGACTTGTCGGCACACTGGTGGTCTTTACGGCATTAGATCTCATGGCGGAACATATCAGGAGGCTGTAAAATATGCTACATATAGTAAAGATTCCAAACAATGAGGGAGATATAAATAATATGAGAAAATTTATTTTAGGGCTTAGTTTTCTGGGGTTTGGAGATATAGGTTTCTTGATTGTTTTTACGTATACCCTTTTCCACCAAAGTATAATCAATGGAAGTGAGGGATGGTTGATTAATTTAATAGCAAATGACACATTGATACCGGTAGTATTTTTTTCGTTATGGATAATAACAGGAATAATAATTTGCATTAGATCGTTGAGAGAGTAGAGAAAAATAAATTTAAAGCGGACGGGACAATGCGATATTTTGCGTGTTGAGCAGTGCTGATTTCCTGAATTCACTGATCAACTGCTTTGATGGAATTTTCAACATCGAAAATATGGAAATTTTAAGTTTTTGTGATAGAAAGAAGGACACATAAATGGGTAAAAATAGTGCACGGAGATTTCTATATCTCGCTACGATGATAGTTATAGTACTGATTCTTTTTTTGCAAAACAAATATATTAGTGTTTGTTTAGCAATAGCATTTTCACTCGGTGCAGGGGTGTTTTTGTATAAAAATATAACACTTTTGACGGATGTTTCAGAGGATCGAGTAAAAACAAGAACTTTAAAAAAAGCGATAGTTTTCTGCTTGGTAATGGTAATAATTGCAGTAGTAGGAATTGTCTTAACAGAAAAAGAGTTATTTACCGAATATACTGAACGTATGTTTGCGAATGCCTTTATAATAATTATTATAGTATGGTTTGGAAATATTGCAGGAAAAATACCATTTAATAGATACATAGGTTTGAGATTACCGTGGCTATTAGCAGATGAAGAAACTTGGAATATCGGTCATCGGTTACTGGAATATTGTAGTTTGCCACTTGCTATTATATACTTGGGGCTAATACCATTTGTTAATAATAAAAATTTGGCAATATGTATAGTTGCGCTTTGGATCATAATTCCAGGGGTGATTTCTTATTTGTTTTATAGACGGAAATTTAAAAATTATTAGTAAGGTTGATTGGAAATGTTTAAATATGTATTGCATAGATTTTTTAAAAATAAAAAATCATACCTTCTTATAGTAATTATCATTATAACATTTTTGATAATGTCCATTTCCCCATATCTTACGGGAAGTTTTGTAGATTTTATGATCAATAATAAGGATGTTCATAGAGTCGTATATTTATCGAGTATAATAATGTTAATTGGGATAGCGGGAGTTGTATTAGCATATTGTAAAAATACCTTATCGGTAAAAATTACAAGTCAAGTTTCTTTCGATCTATTAAGAGATATAACAAAGCATTTTGAAAAGGTTAAGCTAAGTATTGTGGAGACTATAGATTCTACATATTTAACACAGCAAATAAATACAGATGTAAATGTTATAACGGGATTTGTCATATCAAATATTATCCCTATGTTTATGAATGTTATCTTGGCAATGGCTATAATATGTTTATTTATATCTATAAATAAGTATCTGTTAGTTTTAATGGTCGTATTAATTGTACCATATATAATTTTATATGCAAATATGCATCAACCGTTATATGAAAAATTTTTGGATAAAAAAGAAGCAGATAGTAAGTTCTTCAGTAAATTTAGTTCACAAATTTGTCAAATTTTTAATATTCAGTTGCACTCTTTGTATGAAGTTAGTGAAAAAGAACTTAATCATGCTTTTGGAAACTATTTACCAGTGCTTGTAGGGGCAAAAAAAATAGAGTATATTTTTACTTCAGTTGATAGTATTATAGCAACGATTTTTCAGTCAATTATGTTTGTTATTGGAGGTATAAGTATAATCCATGGTGGAATGACTATCGGACAATTTACAATGATAAATACATATTTCGGGATGTTTTTAAAAATTGTTAAATATTATATTGGATATATAAAGGAATTGCAGGATTCAAAAGCTTCATTTTCACGTATTATAAAGATTATGAGTTATGATAGCTTAGAAAAAGGAAATGCGAATGTGGAAACACTAGAAAAATTAAGCCTAAAAAATCTTACTTTTTCTTATTTAGTAAAAGGTACAGAAAATGTAATAATAAATAAATTTACATGTGATTTCTATAAAGGGAAGAAATATGCGATTATAGGACCAAACGGATGTGGAAAAAGTACTTTGCTTAAAATAATAACTGGGTTATATACCGAATTTGAGGGAGATTTAGAGGTTAATGGAATAAAGATGAAAGAGCTTGACTGGGATAAACTCAGAAAAGAAAAGTTTTCCGTAGTTCCACAAAGATTGTATTTATCTTCGGATAGTGTAATTGAATTTTTGGAAAAAGGATTAGCGAAGAGTAAAAAAAATATATGTATTACATTGGAAAAAGATCAAGAAGAATTATCAGAGTTCATAACAACAATTAAGATGAATATTGATAAAAGCTGTGAGAATTTATCTGGCGGAGAATTAAGAAAGATAAATCTGTGGATGGCACTTCATAAAAAATCAGATGTTTTGATTTTAGACGAACCAACAATTGAATTAGACAAAAGTAGTAAGGAAGAGCTGTTTGAATATCTAAAAAATAGGATACAAAATAAACTTTTGATTGTATTAACACATGATAAAGAATTAATGGGGATAAGTGATTATGTTGTAGATTTGAACTCTGGGCGAGAAGTAAAACTTTAAAATTTAATTTATTATGGCTATAGTAGAGGAGAAAAGTAAGGTAAATCCTCATGACTATAAATAATATATAGGAAGGAGAACGGCTGAGAAAAGAATGTCTCAGTAATGAATCAATGATAAAAAAATTTGAATTAGGGGACATAAGAAGAATTATTAATATGATTCCGCAAAAACGAAGTGAGGGCATAAAGTATATACGAACTGAAAAAAGTGGTTATTATTCTCTGTTATCAGATAATGGAGAATTAAATTATACGATGCTTAATGAAACGAGTAAGTATATTTTGGATTCGTGCGATGGAACTAGAACCGTAGGTGAAATTCTTGATTTATTATGCGTTAAATATAAGGATGTAGAAAAGGAGCAAATAGGAGCAGATTTAGAAGCTACATTATTTAATTTGACTCGTATTAGAGTTATTAGATGGAAAGGAGAAAATGACATGAATAATACTCCATTTTTGGCTCAGGGAGAGGAAAAATTGGAAAAAGAATATAGTATATCGTTGGCAAAAGAAAGCGATATAAGAATTTCACAAAAAATGTTTGCAAAATTCTTTAAGGAAACAGAAGCAGGTGAAAAGAAGGTAAAATACTTTTTTGGTAATGATAGACGTGAATTTTATTCTTTTATAGCTATTAGGCAATTTCTGTATAGTTATTATAAAGACTTTTTTTTGCTGAAGGAAGATGCGCAGCTGATGGGCGTTATTGTCGTTCAACCTTCGCAGGAAACATATCTAAATAGTGCAACAATACAGATGATAGATACTCCGCAAGATATATTTCAACAGGCAATCAATGCTGTGAAAAAATATTATTCAGAAGCTTCCTTCAAGAAAATCAATTGTTTAAGATTGTATATACCAGAAAATGAAACTGCGTTGGAAAGTATAGTTAAAGAATCGGGATTTAGACTTGAAGGTGTAATGGAAAAAGAATATTTAGAAAATATAAATTTAAAAATGTATGTTCTTTAGATCAGGAGGGTACATAATGGCAAATCGGTATAGTGAAGTGTTAATCGGACCGCACCATGTTGCGATTGACATAACAAACAAATGTAACTTAAGATGCCTTCATTGCTATAATAGTAGTGGCGAAAATGATGTTATAAAAACGGAATTATCAGATCATGAAGTATTAGAATTTATGAAATCACTGTCAACGATAAATCTATATAGTCTCTGCTTATGTGGCGGAGAACCACTCCTTAGAAAAGAATTAATTTTTGATTCTTTAAAAATTTTGACAGAAAATGGTATAAGGACCTCAATGGTTACCAATGGACTTTTGGCAACAGAAGACACATTGGCAAAATTGGACGAACTGGGTTTGAATTCTATTCAGTTTAGCTTGGATGGAAACAAAGCTTCTCATGATAAACTAAGAAATCAGGCAGGTGCCTATAAACAAGTTTTAAAAGCTATAGAATATGTCTTAAAGAATACAGGAATGCATCTGTCTATTGCTTTTTCACCCACAAGATTTAATATTAATGATATTACAGAAGTATACGATTTACTTAAAAGACTTTTCATTGAGAGTGGGCGTGATGAAGAAAATGATTTTATTGACTTGAGATGCCAACCACTCATGATATTAGGCAGGGCAAAAAAACATCAAGATATTATCCCTTCGGAATTTCAATACAGAAAACTTGTGAATACGGTTAGACGTTTAGAAGTAGAAGGCGATGCTAAAATAATTCAAATTACATGGGGAGATCCGGTGGATCACTTGATAAGATATAAAAATGCAAATAATCTCTTAGATCAAGTAGTTGTACATGCTAATGGAGATATTGTAGTTTCTGCATATTTGCCATTAGTAATTGGAAATATAAGAAAACATTCATTGAAAGAATATTGGGATAAAGGGTTAAACAAGGTATGGAGCACAAAGATTGTACAATTTCTTGTATCAAAAATGGTATCCATAAGTGAGATGGATGAAATTACAAATGTAATATCAGATATCAATATGGATAGCGTGCTGTACATAGATCTTATTGACAATGATTTAAACGATATGACTGTAATTAAAGATATTGTTGATAAGATAAAACATTATAGTAAATAGTCGGGAGGAATAAAATATGGGATATCAGCCACCAGAGGTTAATAATCTTAATACGCCAACTCCAACAGGTTTGAATGATTATGTTTGGCAGACACAAGTTGCTGTTGTTGAAACTGTTGCTGCATTCTTTATAGCTGCCGTTGGATTTCAAGGAGTTGCATTTATTGAGGTTATTGGACCAATATCGGAAGATGGAGAAGGACGGTAACTAAAAAAATGTGGCTAATGAGGTATGCTCTATATAAAGCAAGAAAAGTACAATCTTCATCTCTTATTAGCCACATTTTTATGAGGGTAGTGTAAAATAGTTTGTGTTTTTGGTAAAAAATAACTCCTTTTTGGTAAGAATTCAGATATGACAATTCTTATCGAAAAGGAGTATTTTTTATGGCAGTTGCAAAGGAACAAATTCGACAGATCATCTCAGAAAACAACATTAATAGCGTTGCAGATATATACACGCTTCTGAAAGACAGTTTCAAGGATATCCTGCAGGAGCTGATGGAGGCAGAACTGGATGCAACTCCTGGATACGAGAAAAACCATAAGGGAGATCTACAGACAGATAATAAAAGAAATGGTCATTCTACAAAAAACTTAAAGAGTCAATACGGTGAATTTCAAATCGACGTACCAAGAGACCGTAACGGTGAGTTTGAACCAAAACTCATCCCTAAATACCAGAGAGATATTTCCGGGATTGAAGAAAAAGTGATATCTTTATATGCCCGTGGTATGAGTACACGTGACATCCACGACCAGCTTCAGGATCTTTATGGGATTGAGCTGTCAGCTGAAATGGTCAGCAAGATCACAGACAAGATACTTCCTCAGGTTAAAGAATGGCAGTCCCGTCCTCTGAACCCGGTTTATCCGTTTGTCTTTATGGACTGTATTCATTATAAAGTACGTGAGGATGGCAGAATCCTGAGTCGTGCTGCGTATGTAGTTCCTGGCGTTACAGTGGAGGGATACAAAGATATCCTCAGCATCACAGCAGGCGCAAATGAAACCAGCAAGTTCTGGCTTGGAATGCTCAATGATCTTAAGAACCGCGGAGTAAAAGATGTTCTTTTCTTCTGCGTGGATGGTCTTCCGGGTTTTAAAGAAGCGATTCAGGCAGTCTATCCGCAGGCAGAGATCCAGAGATGTGTGATCCATATGCTCCGCAATTCTTTCAAATATGTAAATTATAATGATCTGAAAAAGTTTTCCTCGGATTTCAAAGAAGTGTACAATGCTCCGAACGAAACAGCCGCTTTAACAGAGCTGGAGAACATGAAAGAAAAATGGGGGAAGAAATATCCGTATGCGATCAGTAACTGGGAAAATAATTGGGAAGATGTAAGTTCCTTTTTCCAGTTTTCTAATGATATCAGACGCATTATGTACACGACAAATATCATAGAAGGATTAAACCGTCAGTATCGGAAAGTCACGAAAACAAAAAGCGTATTCCCAAGCGATTCTGCATTGGAAAAGATGCTGTATCTTGCCAGTGAGAACGTAGTCAAAAAGTGGACGCAGAGATACCGGAACTGGGATCAGGTATTGAATCAGCTGATCGTCCTTTACGGAGAACGGCTTACTGCTTATCTGTAAGAGAAAAGAAAAGCAGGAATGGGGAAGCTCTTTTAAGCCCCGCATTCCTGCTCTCTGTCTATTCCTTCGGCATTTATATTATTGCCAGAAATTTCCGATCCTATTCCAGAGGTCGGGTGTGGGCAGAGCCCACAAAAGGCAATAATCATGATGCCTTACTTATCATGCAAAAAATCGAAAATGATGTATATAATTTTCCTACATGGCAATACTGTAAGTACAAAGATATATTCGACAGCCGCATAATTATTAATTCGACAGCAAAATTTTACATATCTATTTCTTATCAGAAAGATTTACTTTCCATAGACACAAGAATTTTTACACCCTCTTTATGAGTGTTAGTAGATGACTAACTTAAAAAATAAACTCCCCACTTCGTCAGAAATTCATCCGACGGGGGGAGTTTATTTTATCCGCTATTCAACTTCCCCAATCACCTTGTGGAAGTGCTCCTTTATCCTAGTAAAACTCTCATCGCTCAGGTCATGCTCTAACTTACACGCATCTTCTTTTGCAACTTCCGGGCTTACGCCGAGACGTTCCAACATTTTACTCAACACTGTATGGCGTTCATAAATATGCGTTGCAATCTGAGCCCCTTTATCCAGAAGTGTCACCGTACCATAACGGTCCATCGCAATATAACCATCCTCACGAAGCAGCTTCATAGCATGACTTACACTCGGTTTCGATACCCCAAGCATCGTTGCAATATCTATAGAACGAACTCCGCCACCCTGTTTTGACAATACCAGGATTGCCTCCAAATAATCCTCCGCTGATTTTCTGATCTGCATTCAAAATACCGTTACTGAAAACTTATAAAAAGTTATAAACTTCTATGTTCCATTCCTACTTCAACGAGTATGCTTTTGATGATATAAATATCAATCTACTCACAAGTTCCTGTACTCTCCATAGGCGTAAATTCCGGACTAACGTATCCGTACATATTTGCATTAACGTTTCAGTGTCAGCCTGCAAATTTTTCTCCATAAGTCTTGAGATTTATAGATGCCTGGAAATCTCTGTCAATCATATTCCCACACGCACATCTATAAACTCTGTCAGATAACTTCAAATCTTTTTTGATGTTTCCACAACAGCTGCAAAGCTTTGATGATGGATAAAACCGATCAGCTACAATAAGCTGGATTCCTTTATCGCTGCACCTATATTCAAGCTGTTTTCTAAACCAAAAAAATCCCTGTACCTGAACTGCTTTGGATAAATGTCTGTTTTTCATCATTCCGCTGACATTCAAATCTTCAATACATATAAATCTTGGTTTTCGATTTACGATCTCCGATATTGCCTGATTTAAATAATTTTTACGGATGTTTGTTAATCTGTGATTTCGTTTTAATAAAAGTTTTTCCTTTTTGATTACATTATTTGTTTTACAGTAACTTTCCCCTTTCTTATTTTTCTCGTAAGAACGAGAGATACTACGCTGTAATCTGCGTTTCTGTTTTTCTAGTTTCTTTACTTTCTGACTCTTATTGATGTTCTTATACTTAGTTCCATCAGAACAGATCGCCAGATCTTTGATTCCCAGGTCTATGCCGACTCCGTCATCATTAAGTGTTTCCCTGCAGTCAGGAAATTCTACACATACACTGATCCACCAGTTCAATCCGTCAAAGGATATTCGCGGATTCATATATTTAGCATCTGTCGGAATCCTTCCATGTTCTGCAAGTCTTACCCAATTCATTTTTTGCTTATTTGCCTTCCTGCTGGAGGAAAAGCCTTCAAATTTAACGTGGGTATTACTGAATCGTATCTTAACGTTGTCCTGATAGAACTTCGGCATTGATCTCTTTTTTGACTTGAATCTTGGGAATTTCTGCAAACCTTTGAAAAAATTCTTATAAGCAGTACAGGCATCTTTGATCGCCTGTTTGGTTACATTATTTGAAATACTCAGTAACCATGCATATTCATCAGAATGTCTAAGCTTTGTAAATTCTTTTCTGAGTTCTGCATCTGAAAGGAATTTTTCACCTTTTTCATAGTTTTCTATTTCCCTGGCCAAAGCCCAGTTATAGGCAAATCTTGAAGCACCTGCGTACTGAAACATCTTAGTTTTCTGTACATTGTTTGGTATCAGCATTACTTTTATGGCTTTTACCATCTGTTTCCTCCTGTATCAGTTCACGGATAAGTTTCTTAGCTTTATTCGCTGGTTTTCCTTGTAATTTACAACTGAATACTGTGATTATCTGAACCAGATCCTCAACAAGTTCCTGCTGTTCGGATTTTTCAGTATTATCAATAATCTCAATCTCACAATTATAAAGTGAAGCGATATATTCTATCAGCTCAAAACCAAATCGCAATAGCCGGTCTTTATATAAAACAACAACCTTTTCAACCTGATTTTGAGATATTCGCCTGATCAATTCCTGAAGTCCTTTTTTCTTATAATTAATCCCGGAACCGATATCACTTATTACCTCAAATGGCTGTCCTTTTGCCAAAAGATATGTCTTAACATTATCAATCTGTCGTTCCAGATCATCTTTCTGTTTATGGCTGGAAACGCGACAATATCCAATTGTAATGCGTTTTTTAGGCTTTACATTTATTACCTGGTTGAGTTGCTCATCAGAATAATATCTATAGCCACTTACTGTAGTATGATGCGGATGAAGTTTTCCATTGGCATCCCAATTTCGTAATGTCTGGGCAGATACGCCTATAATTTTTGAAAATTCATGTATAGAATAATATTTACTCAAAGTATCAACTCCTTTCAATAATATTCTACTCTAATACCTTATAAAACTCAACATGTGCTTATATGATTTTATAATTTATATTTAACTGTTAATAACCTCCCATATTGTTTTGATATTAACACAATATGGGAAATTTTTCAATCGCTCTTCTTGAGAACAGTCGTCATTAACTGTTGCTGAGTTACTGTTCGCTCCGTTCTCAGTAACGTAGTCAAAATTCATTCCATATGAAAAAACAGCGTCGAAAAATATTTCATTTCATGTGCATTTGCAGGATACTTAGATATTCTTAGCCGTCAAAAATCTGCGTTATGAGCCATCAAGGACACTGTCTGAGCGAAGCGAGTTTGTCCTTGATGGCTCATGCTTTTAGCAGATTTTTGACGGCTTAGAATATCTTAGTGTCCGAAACCGCACATGAAATGAAATATTTTTTGACGCGTCCCTACCGAATTAAAAAAAAGCCCTCTGACCAGCATTCCCACATACCAGCCAAAGAACCTTTTTATACCAGGATTATCTTTTAAATTCCTAAAGCAATCTCCATCATCCTGTTAAACGAAGTCTGTCTGGCCTCCGCAGAAATTGCCTCATCCCTGAAAACATGATCAGAAATCGTAAGAATCCCCAGTGCCTCCTTACCGGCTCTGGCAGCATTCATAAACAGCGCCGCGCACTCCATCTCCACACAGAGAACCCCCATCTTTCTCCATGCCTTCGAACTCTCCGGATTATCTCCATAGAACACATCTGAAGATACAACAGAACCCACACGAACCGGTGTACCCTGCTCTTTCGCAACCTCTACTGCCCTTGCAACCAGTTCATAACTTGCTGTAGGAGCAAAAGTCCCCGGCAGCTGATACTGGCTTGCATAATTTGAATCCGTACATGCACTCATGGCGATCACAACATCCATTACACTTACATCATCCTGCAACGCACCTGCAGAACCAATACGAATAATCTTCTCTACATCATAAAAATTATAAAGCTCATAACTGTAAATACCCATAGACGGCATCCCCATACCGCTGCCCATGACAGATATCTGCTCACCCTTATAAGTTCCGGTATAACCAAACATATTTCTCACTGTGTTAAAACATACCGGATTCTCCAGATATGTCTCCGCAATATACTTCGCGCGCAACGGATCCCCCGGCATCAGAACCTTCTTTGCAATATCACCTTTCTTTGCACTGTTGTGTGGTGTTGGAATACTCATAATCACCTTCTCCTTTCCCGTAATGCTACATCACTACACATTATTTATCATCACCTGTAAGCCGCAGCACATCCCTGATCTCTTCTTCATCCATATCAAGAATGATTGCCAGCTCCTCTACACTGAACTTTGAACTTTCATCCTCTTCATCCTCTGTGAGTTCCCGGACTGCCGCTTCCAGCTTCTCCACCTTTGCTACCAGATAGTCATCCTCAAATTTCCTCTGTGTCTGCTCCTCGATAGCATGGCGGATCCCACACCGGATACGTCCAAGCAGCCATTTCTCATCTTTCTCTTCCGGTTCTTCCTCTCCCAGAGCCATCAGAAGGCTTATATTTGCCTCCTGAATCAGATCAGCGATAAAAATCTCCTCACAGTTCATTTCAACCGCCATTTCGGCTGCTGCACGCAGATACTTCTGTGACAGCTCTGCCTGTGCCAGAGCATCTCCCTTTGAAATCAGTTCAAAAAGTTCTTCCGCACTTCTCTCTCCCTGCTCCTGTTCTTCAAGACCTTCCAGATATTCTTTCAGATATGCCTCTTCCTCTGCTGTCAGAGGAACTTTTTCTTCTTTTTCTTCGGATACTTCTTCCGGGCCGGTCTGAGATGCTGCTGAAATCTCCTCCGCACCTTCAATGGAAATACCTTTTAATTTTAAATACTGTAATATCTTGATCAGCTGTGACTTGTCCAGATCAAGTTCGCCAAAGCATTCCTTTATCTGTTCCGGTTTCAACACTTTGCCATTCTTCTCTCCAAGTTCGCACACCTCTGTAAGTTTCTGCTGAAATTTCTGTATATCCATAGTCAAAATCTCCCTGTCCTGTTTATAACTTAACTATACAACAAAAAACCATGTCTGTAAAACAAAAAAAGCACCGTTTTAACCGGTGCTTTTTTTTGGATGCGGATAACAGGACTTGAACCTGCACGGGAAGCCCACTGGTACCTAAAACCAGCGCGTCTGCCAATTCCGCCATATCCGCATTTTCTCATATTCTCAGAGTGTACCTGAAAAATCATTCTCGCACTCTGCAAAAGCAATAAAATAGCGGAAACCTCACAAAAGATTTCCGCTATTAATGAAGCATCGGGGATTCGAACCCCGGACAACTTGATTAAAAGTCAAGTGCTCTACCGACTGAGCTAATGCTCCATATAAAAGACTGGGCTAGCTGGATTCGAACCAGCGAATGCAGCAGTCAAAGTGCTGTGCCTTACCGCTTGGCGATAGCCCAAAGGCGAAGGGTGGATACAGGGATTCGAACCCTGGGCCTCCAGAGCCACAATCTGGCGCGCTAACCAACTGCGCTATACCCACCACAGCGTGCCTGAAGGGATTCGAACCCCCGACCCACGGCTTAGAAGGCCGTTGCTCTATCCAGCTGAGCTACAGACACATCTCTCTGTACATACAGAGAAGCGGGTGATGGGAATCGAACCCACGTATCTAGCTTGGAAGGCTAGTGTTCTACCATTGAACTACACCCGCATTTCGCTGAAACGGTAATGTTGTTGTTACAGCAGTCGGGGTGACAGGATTCGAACCTGCGGCCTCCTGGTCCCAAACCAGGCGCTCTAGCCAAGCTGAGCCACACCCCGCTGTTTTTCTTTATTTATTTGTGCTTCGTTGTCCGACGCAAGACATATTATATGTTAAGCAACCCCAAATGTCAACACCTTTTTTCAATTTTTTTTGATTTTTTTTGAAAAAGCGATTTTTTATCCCTCAAAAAGTCCCTGAAGCCCGCTAAACACAAGGCTTTGCGGGCTTTTCACTTTTTTCGAAAAAATTGTTTTTTTTGTTCGCAAAAAGGGATTTTTTACTGGTTTTTGAGATTTTTTGTAAAAAAATATTTTTTTTGCACAATAAAAAAATCTTAACTTTTTTAATTTTTCTTCTATTCTTTTACTGTCACGTATCTGTAAAAAGAGGTATTGCCGTTATCCGATCAACAATACCTCAAAAATATACAGTCAGATGAGTCAGGCGGATATTCGCAACCTCCGCAAGTAACTTACCTGATTCAGTTAAATAATTTTTCAGAGGTATCTGATCTCGACCTGAGGATCTTTTCCCTCTTCTATCTGCATAACTGCATAGCTTGGTCTGCGGCCTCTCTGACGCGGGTAGGTAAGACTGCCGGGATTAATTATCAGAATCCCATCCTCATTCTCGATCACAGGCATGTGAGTATGACCATACATTGCAATCTTACATCCCTTAGCCTGCGCATTCTCAACAAGTTTATCATAATCCCGGGACACAAAATAATGATGTCCATGTGTAACCAGTATCTTATGTCCCTCCAGAGTAACCTCTTCCTCATAGGGAAGGTCTGTAAAAAAGTCATTATTTCCTGCGACAATCGTACATGGGCACTCTGCCAGTGCCTCAATGAAAATCTCTCTGCCTTCCACATCCCCGCAGTGGATCAGATAATCAAAGGGAGCTTCTCTGAGCACTGTCTCTTCCAGATTCTCATCCTGTCCATGAGTATCGCTGACGATCAGTACCTTCATTTCAGTTCATCCTTTATGGCACGTAATGCTTTTCCTCTGTGGCTGATCTTATTTTTCTCTTCGCCGGAAAGCTCTGCAGAAGTACATCCATATTCCGGCAGGTAGAAGATCGGATCATAGCCGAAGCCGTTCTCTCCCTTCTCCTCATAGCCTATACGGCCTTCCATTGTTCCACGCACTGTTTTTACACTTCCATCCGGAAAAGCCGCTGCAACGGCGCATACGAACCTTGCAGTACGCTTCTCGTCCGGAACTCCGTTCAGTCTCTCTATCAGACTTGCATTTTTGATATGATATGAGGTATCTTCTCCCATATAACGGGCAGAATAAATGCCCGGCTCTTTATTCAGATAGTCAATCTCCAGACCGGAATCATCTGCCAGAGTGATCTCCCCTGTCAGTTCACAGATTGTCTTCGCCTTGATCACAGCATTTTCCTCAAAAGTAGAACCATTTTCTACAATATCTGCATGGATTCCCGCTTCTTTCATAGAAACAACCTCTACATCCATATCTGCAAGGATCTCGCGGATTTCTCTCATTTTATCCTGATTTCCGGTAGCAAAAATTATTTTTTTCATAATCCTTTGTATCCTCTTTTTATTTTGATTTTTCGCAATTACAGAAGCACTCAGCTACGGTTTTTCTTCGGTGGGCGCGGCCCAAGGAACTGATAGTAATAGGTCTTAAGCATACCATTATAGATCTTACGGTTTTTATCTGCTTTTCGCCCGATATCGTTCTCCGCTTTCTCATAAGATGTGATCAGATACATGGACCACTTGTCAAGCCTTTCATAGCTTTCCCCGATTTCACGATAAAGCTGAGTTAAATTCTCTTTTTCTTCCAGTCGTTCCCCATAAGGAGGGTTTGTGATGATGAATCCATATGGTTTGGGATGGCGGAGATCTTTTACCGCTCTCTGCTGGAAATGGATCAGCTTGTCCACACCTGCCATTTTTGCATTAGCTCTGGCAGCCTTCAACGCCTCAGGATCAATGTCAAAGCCCTGGATATCTGTTTCAATATTAAGATTTATCCTGTCCTGTGCCTCTTCATTTGCATCATACCAGCATTTTCTCGGAACCAGATGCTTCCATTCCTCAGCAAGGAAGGAACGGTTCATGCCGGGTGCAATATCTGCTGCCATCATTGCTGCTTCAATAGGAAAGGTACCGCTTCCGCAGAAAGGATCTACCAGAATCCTGTCTTTATTCCATGGCGTAAGCATGATCAGAGCAGATGCCAGTGTTTCTGTGATCGGAGCTTTCACTGTCATTTTACGATATCCTCTTTTATGCAGAGATACCCCTGAGGTATCAATACCGATCGTGGCCACATCTTTCATAAATGCCACGCGGATAGGAAAGCTTGCCCCATCCTCTTCAAACCAGGACACCCCGTATACGCCCTTCAGACGCTCTACAATGGCTTTTTTCATAATGGACTGGATATCAGACGGGCTAAAGAGCTTACTCTTCACAGAATTGGCCTTGGCAACCCAGAATTTCCCATCCTTGGGAATATAATTTTCCCATGGCAGGGCTTTTGTCTTTTCAAAAAGCTCGTCAAAGGTTTCTGCCTTTACTTCTGCTACTTTCAGCAGGATTCTTTCTGTGGAACGCAGAAAGATATTGGCATCTGCGATTCCCTGTGCATCTGCCTCGAATGTTACTTTTCCATCCTCTACTTTGGTAATCTCATAGCCCAGATCAAGGATCTCACGTTTCAGCACAGCTTCCATACCGAAATGACATGGAGCGATCAGTTCAAATTTTTCCATTCTTTATCCTTTCTATATGTAGATGGGACTTCCCTATAATTCTATGCTCTTAACAATATTTCCCTCAAAATCCTTAATTGTAAACACACCGTCCTCAAAGATCGCATATGTAGGCGGGTTTCCTTCTTTTGGAATGGAAACAGAACCCGGGTTGAGAAGTACATAGCCTTCTTTCTGCTCTGCTTTCAGTACATGGGTATGTCCATGGATCAGAATATCTCCTTCCTGGATCGGAGGCAGATTATTTTCATTGTAAATATGCCCATGTGTGGCATAAAAGGTTCTTCCATCCAGGTTCAGAATACAGTAGTCTGCCATAACCGGAAACTGCAGGACCATCTGATCGACCTCAGCTTCACAATTCCCACGTACAGCATAAATTTCTTTCTTCATGTCATTAAGCATGGAAATGACCTGTTTGGGAGCATATTCTCTGGGAAGATCATTTCTCGGGCCATGATAGAGCAGATCGCCCAGCAGTACCAGGCGTTCTGCCTTTTCTTCTTTATAGACATCCAGCATTTTTCTGCAGTAGTATGCAGAACCATGGACATCTGATGCAAACATATATTTCATAGTTTTGTGTCTCCTCTTTTATAGTGTGCCGACAAGTTGATTCTTGAAACAATCTTGCAGGATAAATTTTTTTATTTCAAGGCGGAGGAAGGAGGCGTAGCGGTGGCTACGGCGACCGACGACAACGCGGAAATAAGAAATTTAGACGCAAGATTGTTCGAGAAATCAACTTGTTGGCACAATAGGTATGCCGACAGATTGATTTCTGAAATAACCTGAAGATATACCGGTTCGTATTTTTTCTCTTACACCTTATCATGCTTATGGCGAAATTACAAGATTTCTTCCCCGATATGCTCCAAAACCGCCTATAACAGACCTGGTACAGTACCCAAGCTTTGCAAGCTGCCTTGCAAGCAGAAGGCTTGCCCCGCCCCTGTCGCAGTACAGAACCAGTATTTTCCCTTTTGGAAAGGCTGTATATCCGTCTATTTCTCCATATGGCATGTTTACGGCTCCTTTTACATGACTGTGCATATAGGACTCTTTTTCTCTCAGATCTATGATCAACGTGTCCCTTCGGCCCACATAATAATCCAGCATTTTTGCAGAAATCGTTTCCACCGGAAACATGGCAGACTCCTTTTTGTTATATCATATGATATCAGGGACAGATATGCCACTGCCTGACAAAAAACAGCCGACACATAAATTGGCTCACAGCAGATCAGGAGGGGCATTTCCCCCTCCTGATCCAATCAATATCTGTCTTCTTCTGAGCTGTAAGACTGGGAAGTTTTATTTTTTGCTTTACTTCTACAATCTGTCTCGTTTTTGCTTTTCACACTGTTTTTTGCATTACCAGCATGGTTCATTTCATTACCATAGCTGTTCTTATCTGAAGTTCCTGTGTAATTTCTGCTGTTTTTACTCTCAGATTCATAGTTTTTTGCCATTATTATTTTCCTCCTGATGAGATTTATCTGCCCGGATCTCCTGATACTCTGCAAAATCCGGTTTTTTTCTTCCACACTTCATCGCTGAAAGTGCTTCACATTGACTATTATCCCAAAAACCGGGGGGAATATTCATCAAAATATGTTGCTTTTTTCACCAAGCTATATTATAATCATAGCTGTAAAAAGAATTTACCCTTCAAAAATTTTTTTTACATAAACCCCTTATTTAATTATTTATACTCCCCTTGAAAGTCCCGGCAGCTCCCCTGCCGGGGCTTTCTCTTTGTATTTATCCATACACGGATCACCTCATACTATACCAATTCCATAAATTACTGCAAACAATCCAGTCCATCATAGCGTGAAGTCCTGCGTCAGATATCTTTGCCGTGCGTCAGCACGCCTGCAGATATCTTCCTTGTCCTTCGCACTTTGCTGAACTGTCTTGATTGCATTATTTTATAGAATTGCTATAATCTCAGAAAAAATACAAAAAACAGCATCGCCAATCTCATGATATGCGATGCTGCTCCATTTTTATATTCTTCTTTTCCCAGTGAACCTCACATGACTGAAGTCGCGTGCTTCCAGACGCTTTAGGCGTCAGACTGAATATCGGCAGATACACCTGTAACTTAGGTGCGCAGTTATGCGCATTTCCCATGCCAGATATGGCTGGTTCCCACATTACAGGTAGTCCGCTGTATATCTGCCTGTATCTATGCTGCTTTTAAGAGTTCCATTTCTGAATGGAGTTTCCTCAGATCTGCATAAACACATGAGGTTCTACGCTTTACAGGAGGGACTTTTGCCTCCAGTAAAGACCTTTCCGTTACCGGAAGGGGTTTTAAAAGTTCTCTTATAAAATATCTCGCCCTGCAAATTCTGCTCGAACGGTACGCCTATTCTGAAATCAGCGGTACATTCATTCTGATTTAGCGGTACGCGTTTTCTGCTCAAAACGGTACGTTTTTCCTTTATTATTGTGATGTAACTATTATTCATCACAGTGCAAAGGAGGAACTATTATGCACGACTACAATACTATTCTTGGAGTCATAGAACTTCGGCTCAGTAAAGTCAGTTATGACTCTGTACAAAAACGTTACCGGATCGGACGGAGCGGGATTGCATTGATCATGAACCGCTACAAGGATTCAGGCTTATCATTGGATGATCTTCGGCAAATGCCAGCCTCAAAGGTGGTTGATCTCATCTATCCAAAAGAAAACCTTCGACATAAGGATATTCCACTGCCTGATTTTGAAAAAATACATGAGCAGATGATCCAAATGGGAAAACATGCTGACTTGAGTTTTCTATGGATTGATTATAAAAAAGAGCATCCCAACGGTTACCAGCTCGCTCAGTTTTATAAGCTGTATCGTGATTTTATGGTAGATGCTTATGGTACTTCAAAAACATCTATGCCTGTGGAACGGATCCCTGGTGAAAAGATGTATATTGACTGGGTAGGCGACCAGCCGGAACTGCTATTGGACACAACAACTGGCGAACTTCGGAAAGTTCACATTTTTACAACTACACTTGGTTTTAGCAGCCTTGTTTATGCAGAGATCTTTCCGGATGAAAAACTTCCACATTTTATTACCGGTACAGTACATGCACTGTCTTATTATGGGGCAGTTCCTAAATATCTTGTCCCGGACAATCTAAGAACAGCTGTTACCAGGCATAGTAAAGATGAACTTGTGCTGCAGTCAGCTTTTTCAGATCTGGAAACTTTTTATGATACGATCGTTCTGCCGCCGCCACCAAGGAAACCGAAAGGCAAACCAACAGTTGAAAATCATGTGCGTTTCTTGGAGACGCATCTGGTAGAAGAGTTAAAGAAAGATACTTATATCTCTCTGGAAGCTCTGAATGCTGCGGTCAAAAAGATCGTAGCGGACATCAACCAGCGTCCTTTCCAGAAAAAATCTGACATTCGGAAATCCCGCATGAATGGATTTGAAAAGTACGACAAACCGCGTATGAACCAGCTTCCAGGCGAAAGTTATACACTTTGTGATTATAAATACTTTCTTAAAGTTCCAGATAATTACCACCTTGAGTATGATGCCCACTACTATTCTGTATTGTATACCTATAAAGGGAAGCCTGCAATTCTTAAGGCTACAATGACGGAGATACGGATCTGTGATGAGTATAACCGGCTGATCTGCCGCCATCCAAGATCTTACCGTGATTTTCCTCTTTACATTACAGATGACAATCACATGCCTCCAGAACACCTGTATTACAAAGAAGTGAATGCACATGACGGAGCTTATTACAGACGATGGGCATCTGTTTATGGAGAATCTATGGTAACTCTTATTGACAGGATACTCCGCAGTTCCAAGCATGAGGAACAGGCATACAACAGCTGTGCCGGTGTACTCCATTCCTGTAAAGATGTTCCTCACAGGCTGGTTCAGGAGGCTGCTGAGAAATGCGTAGAAGCCAATGCTTGCAAGTATTCTTATTTCAAGAAAGTACTTAGCATGGTTCAGAATAATCATTCCAGTAGTGCTATAAACGGAACCGGAAAACTTCCTTCCCATACAAACATCCGTGGAAAGGAGGCATACAAATGAGTTCATCCCATGACATTACATTAACACCTCAGGAACAGGCTCTGATCATGCGTCTGAAGAGTTTCCGTGTTCCAGAAATGGCACATATCCTGGAAGAACAGTTGAAAGATCCCAATGCAGATCTGAACACTTTTATGGAACGCATAGCATCAATGATTGATGCAGAGTGGCAGGCACGGGCAGATAAACGCTTTAATCGTCTGATGAAAGAAGCACATCTGCGATACCCGGCGGCGGATCTTGACGAAACTATTTACCGTCCAGAACGTCAGCTTGATACCCAGACAATAGAGCGACTGAGTACCTGCCATTGGATAGAGGAAGGAAAGAATCTCATTGTAACAGGATCTTCCGCCAGTGGAAAAACTTATCTAATCAATGCTTTTTGTGTAACTGCAATGAAGCAGTCTAAGAGTGTAAAGTATATAAAAGCGAACACTCTTATGAGCGAAATGGAACAGGCACGTATCAAATCCACAAATCTGGATTACCTGAATAAGCTGACCAAGCTGGATCTTCTTGTGATCGATGATTTTGGCCTTATGGATCTCGATCTTGATAAATGCCGGGATCTTTTTGAGGTCCTTGACACCAGGGATGGAAGAAAATCAACTGTAGTCATCTCACAGTTTCCAGTCAGTACATGGTTTGATATGTTTGCTGACAATACCTACGCTGATGCGTGCCTTACACGAATCACAGATAAACATCATACATATCGTCTGGAGATGAACGGTATAAATATGCGTGAAACAGAATGATATCATCTAGCGGTACTTCGTACCGTTAAAAATGGAATAGCCGTTCCGCAGTAGCGGAACTGGCATTCCGTTTGAGCGTAATTTGCATCTCGCCCCTATATTATAGGATGCTGACAGGTCACAATTATATCGTTTTCCTGTCTGGAAAGTACAGAGACTGTGATTTTCCCAGTCACGTGTTACCGCCCCGGAACCATCATAAGCCAATCTGCTGGTATTCCATGCGCAGATCCTGGATACCCGCATCCCTTTCCTGTGTGCCTGATGTTCACAACACTTCTGGATATCTCTTTTTCTCCACAGGTGCAGTTTCTGTTTTTTCTTTCCCGATATCTTCCCCTGCATCTCCAGATACTCGAACACGATAACATCTGCATGGTTTTCTTCCGCATATCTTACAATCGCACCTGCAATCTTTTTACCCAGTTCTGTGTTCAGACGTTTCGTATATGCCCATATTCCCTGTGTCTGCGCAGAGCCATATTCCCTCTGGGATCTGCGGATCCGTCCCAGTGTGCGGTACATCCGGTCTTTTTCACTGGGATGATCGATAAATTTTCTTCCCAGGACAGTTCCGTCTGCCCGCATGATGGTACAGACTGCATCGGTATTGATCCCTAAGTCCACACTGCAGATGATCTGTTCTTTCACAGGTGTTTTGGTAAGTGTTACTTCCTCTTTATAGGAAAAACGCAAAAAGTACTTCTGGTGTCTCTTTTCCAGAGTCGGGGCTGATGCCTTTTTCCCTGACCAGTATTTTCTCAGATATTCCATATCTGTATGCTCCAGACGTACGCAGAACCATTTCCAGTCATGACCGTCATAGAGTTTCAGGTATGCTTCGTCTTTCCCTTCCGCTCCCTCACGGTACATGACATCACGGTAGAAGACCGGCATGGCGTGGTTTTCATATACAAGCCCTGGTTTCCCGCTCTTTCCGTCTGTCTTTTCCCACAGATCCAGCCGTGTTTTATAAGAGGATACTGTCCCCAGTGCATGCCGGATGGCAGATCTGCGCAGATAGGAAGGCATCTTTGGAAACCGGATATCAAAATCAAAACAGGCATGGTTTTTCTTCGTAGTATGTACCAGATGTTCTGCAGCATTAAAACGCCTCTTTGCATCCGGGATTTCTGCTAATTCTTCCCATACCTTCACATAAATCCCAATCAGATAGCTGACAGCAGAACGGTAGATCTCCAGTGTCTGGCGGATCGGGATATTCTGTTTTCGTAATTCTACACCATAACTGGATATTATCTGCATTTTTATTTCTCCCTGATAACTCTTTTCTCAGATTCTGTTGTTTTTTCTACTACACTTAAATGAAAAACTAAATTCCAGCTGTGGATTATCTCAGTAACTATGCGGGATTAAATTCTGTAATGCACCTTAACAATTCTATTTTTTTGTCTTATAATAAACCTGTAAGCACTCATGATTTATGTTTTTATGCATACTAACCGGGCATCTGAAAATAGTGTGCGAGACTAAATTCCACATGCCTTATGTGCAAGACTAAATTCTGGTGCAGTGAAATCTGCCTGTGCTTTACTATTTTATTTTATAAGTTTTGGACTAAGCATAACATCATCAGGTGCGATTGCCTTTAATCCTAATGCTTTGTGCAGTTTGTTGTCCAAGAGTAAAAGAGAGAGTTCATATGGGCTATGTCCATTAAGACTGTCTCTTTTTTCGTTGTTTATGTGATTCATCATAAGTCTGACTTTCTCGTCATTTAAATCAGCGAATGAACTCCCTTTCGGACGGATGTAGCGGATATACTCGTGGTTCTTTTCGCAGGCACCTTTTTGCCAAAAGCTGTATGGATCACAGTAAAAGACCGTCGTGCTTTTACTTCCGTCACAGAATTTCTCCATCTCTTCACGAGCTGAGAATTCTGAACCTCCATCCGTGAGGATCACCGGAAAAAGCTTTTTGAATGCATCCTGTCCTAACACTGTTTCAAGCCATACAAAGACCTCTAACACGCATTCCTGGTCTTGATATTCCAACAGGAACATAAGCATAAGATTGCAGTTGCGGAATGTAAAGGTCAAGAGGGCGCAGCTTTCGCCTTTCATTCCTTCCACGCAGTCCATTTCCACAACATTTATATCTGGATGATCTTTCATATAATTCTGGAAATTTTCGTAGTTATGACCTTGACGATAAGAACGATCTTTTGCACTGGTCTGTGTAGGTTTCTTGCGTTTCTTATAACGTACAGAACGTCTTAAGTCACCATTGCGGACATCGAATACACAATCATTGATGTAGGAGTAAAGTGTTCTTCTGGAGCAACCCAATTCTTCTGCATGAGTAGCATAAGTATGACCGATGGACTGATGCTTCTCCTTGATCAATGGAACCAATAAATCATTCATGGATTGAATGCTTTCCGGAGTCTGGTTAATGCCGACTCTGCAATCGACTAGCACGCTACGGTACTCATCATGGGCATATTTGGATGAATAAAACTTTCTGGGCATAAGACAATGTGTCTTTTTACCACAACCATTACATACGTAGGGAGGTTTATTCAGTTTCTCACATTCAGCTGTCTCATATGCGGGACATATATCAGTGCAGCGAAAGGATGGTTTTCTGCAAAGCTTACAATGAATGCCACACATCTTATCACACAAGCATGTCACCTTACAGTTCTTGCGATGAATACATGGCGGGTGAGTGTAACCTGAATCCGGACGTTCTTTTGTATGTGCGTGGAGACGTACTTCCTTTGATATGGTAGATGGATTTTTACCAATAATTCGTCCAATTTCAGTGAAGCTTTTATTCTCAGTAAGACCTTTCTCGATATCAACACGCTATTCAAATGTTAAATGTTTCTGATTGCCTTTATTTTTCATAATTATCTCCAATCTGCACAGGCAGGCAATCAGCTGCAAGTACATTATACGGAGTAATGATTATCAAAGACAATATGGCAAATATGTGTGCAAAAGTAACTTCGACCTATATGGAATTTACTCTTGCATTTGGCCCAAAACCGGAATTTAGTTTTTCATTTAAGTTTCATTTAAGTATGTACTAGTATACCATTCAGGCAAAAAAAAGTACAGAGCAAACTCAAACATTTGTTCTGTACTTTTTTTCTTTTGCCCTATGCTATGATCAGATTTTTATAAAGCGGACATTCGCAATCAATCAAACTTTTCGCGATTAGACTTCAAATACATGTTTTACAAAGTGCAACGCACTTTGAGCGTCCATATCTAATGTAACTTCAGAACAGTTTCCAATGATATCTCTCCATATTTTAATGTCATGCCCTACTGTTCCTCCCTGCATTACAAATGGCTCCATAACTGCTGCATGTTGGTAGTTTATATCTCGCAATGCCTGTCCTATCTCATTCCAAGGAAGCATACCTTTTCCTGGTACTTTACGATTTCCTTCTCCTATATGGAAGTGATAAAGCCTATCTCCTGCTTTACGAATGGCTGCTGCTATATTATCTTCCTCTATATTCATATGAAAAGTATCTAACATAACACCAACATTAGAAGAGCCAACCTCTTCAACGTATGCCAACGCTTCATCGCATGTATTCAACATATAGCCTTCAAAACGGTTAAGAACTTCCATCCCCATCATTATGTCATATTCTTCAGCATACTGACTAATAATTTTCATGTTTTTAATGGAATTCTCTAAATCCCTTTTCTTATCAAAAGGTTTGGAATAATCTACAGGCCAATAACCATAGAGTGCGCCTCCAACAATATG
Organism: Blautia wexlerae DSM 19850; assembly: GCF_025148125.1. Lineage (NCBI taxonomy): Bacteria > Bacillati > Bacillota > Clostridia > Lachnospirales > Lachnospiraceae > Blautia > Blautia wexlerae. The sequence goes on along the minus strand of NZ_CP102267.1, from coordinate 480,646 downwards.
AATATCCATTAACTTCAATTTCCGGAGCGTCTCTTTCCAAAAACTGATTGCTTGTTTCTGCGTATTGGGTTCTGAAGATGACAGGCTTTCATTAAAATGAGGTCCATACCCTGCTGTCAATGTTACGCCTTTTTCTTTCGCATATTTTCCAATATCAATTAACTCCTGATCTTTCGTGTAATAGTCAGAAAAAGCGCCGCAAGAAATTTCCAGAATATCAAAACCTAATTTTGAAATTTTATCTATATAATATTTGTAATCTCCATTCCATTCCTTTTCCCAATAAGCGTAATAAATACCATATTTCATATTCTACACCTCAGTATTAAACCCTCTATCAGTTCTTTTACTTTTTATCTATGATTGCACATGTTCGTCTCGTAAGTTCTTCAATGCTCACCTGATAAAATCCTGAAACTCCTGTTCTAAGTATACCAGTCACATTATTCTTCCAAGATTCTGGAATGTTCTTTGCTCCAATCATTATTCCCATAATCGAACCAACCGTAGCCCCATTACAATCAGTATCATAGCCACATTCCATTGCTATACCAAGCGCATTGGTAAAATCAGTTTCCCCGTATAGAATCGAAATAGCAACTACAGCTGCATTGGTAATAGTGAGACACCAATCATGGCTATCATCTTCATTGTATTTACTATGTAGTTTATTAATAGCTTTCTCTTTTGATACTCCATTACAATAATCTGATACTATTCCCAATACTACTTCATAAAGTCTCGATGTTGCAGGGATTTCGCCTAAACCCGTTTCAATTAATTTGACAACGTTGCTTTCAGCATATGCTGCCGCAAGCAAAGCTGCTACAAACATTTCTCCATATATTCCATTTTTTGCATGAGAGATTCTTGCATCTCTCCATGCCATATCAGCTGCCTTCTTCGGATCCCCTGGGCACACATAACCAAAGATATCTGCCCTGATCTGTGCACCTATCCATTCCCTATATGGATTCTTCCACCAGCCACTTTTAGAGGTAGGCACCAGATTGCCAATATTTCTATACGCTACTCTTTCAGCAGTAGAAACATGACCCATTGCAAGACTTGTAAGCCACATCCATGCAATTTGATCACTCGTAAAATCTTTTCCATAAATTTCAAGAGTTTTCAAGCCTATGACTGTATAATTTGTATCATCATCCTCTGGCATATCTACAATGTTATTAATCCAGTGAGTGACAGTATCACAAAATGCATTTTCTCCATTATTACTTACATTATATTTATGAATTATTTCTTCTGAAACATCAGATGACAAAAACCTCTCAACTGGATAATTATCGGTATCTTTAAGGAACCCTTCAATTCTTTTTCTTTTCCAACCTTCAATAGGTTGGCCCAGCAAACATCCAATACAACGTCCAAGCCATGCACCCCAAACTCTGTCTTCTATTGTCGCTTGATCTACAGTAAAGTTCCTTCTAAGTTCCGTATTTCTCAATTCCTCTATTTTTTCTATTTCATTTGGTTCCTGATATGGGAACTCTCTTTTAATTGGTTCTTTTTCAATTCTATCCAGTATTTCCCAGGCTTTTCTTTCTTTTTCTTCAAATGACATATCACCTGATGTCTGAATAATTTCTTCTATCTCTTTTCTATATAATTCAACATTTTTTCCTTCTTCCTCTGCCTGCTTCAATTCGATAGGAAGATATTCAAAGTATGTCATCCACAATGTATTCTCAATCATTTATTTACCTCCTTAAAAAAGCATAATCTTTTTCCTTCAGAACTCATTCCAACTATCCTATTTCCTACATAGTCTACCAATAACTCATTATTTCTAAATGAGTATTTTTTACGTTGCTTCAAATACTTAACCGGCAACCTCAACATACCCTTTTGATAAATTCCATATAGATATAACCATTGTCCTTCTATATAAAATAATATTGACTGTCGGTTTAGTTCCTTTATTAATGCATTCCAATCTACATCTTTTGGCATCAGGCATCTGACTACTCGATCTTCTTTGAGTAAAATTTTCATTTCTCCACATGAATATGGCGTTCTATAGCAAATTTTCTCATCTTCATAATCAAACTGCAAATTAACGCTGATAATTCCATTCACATTTGTCACAATATGATTATATGCCCAACAGAGGCTGCTAACCCCTCCACCAACGATATCCCAATTGAAGGATATCTCGCTTCCAGGCTCATATTCATGACCGTATGGACATGGGAAGCCAAACGCTCCTTTCATCCTAGTTGCCATTTTGGAAATGGAATCATCTTCAGATTCTTCATCTGAAATAAAACTGACATCCAAAAGTTGCGATGGCAGAAGATGGCATCTTATCATCTTATCAGCTCTATCGTAATACTCTTCATAACCTGCTTTGCCCAAGCACAAACATGCTTCCAGGTAATCACCTGTGTTATTAATTTCCCCCACCCAATTATCTACCCTTTTGTCATTTTCTAAACACCATCCAAAATCGGTAGCAACCTGGTAGTATCCATTTTCCATAAATTTTTTTACCCGGCATAAAATTTCTTGATTCTGAATCAAACTGCCTAACATAGCAATTCCTGAAATCATAGAACTTGTTGAATGAAGATGCTCTGCAAATCTTTCTCTGTCAAATTCTCCATCATCAAGCAAAACATTTTTTAATGCTGTATCCGTAAGCCTGATAGCCTGGTCCAACGCCTTATCATACGGATATACCATATACAGTCTGACTAATCCCCCAATATACCTTCCAAGCGTAGAAGAAAACCTATATACTTCCCGTTCACTGCTAGCCCCACATTCAACTTTTCCTCCGCATTCACGTTCATACAGGTCTGTCTTCCAATTTCCCGTTTCAAAATCTGTATATCGATCGACCATATCGATCAAATGTTCTGCGCCTTTTTTAGCCTTCTGATCATTTGGATTTTTCTTTAACAATGCTACAAAGGCATACATTGCCTCCCTAAGATTATGCAGATCACATACCTTTTCCCACTCAAATGTATTTACATTTAAATTAGCCATCATTCCAGTATCATTATTAAAAATTTCATATGCCCAAAATGCCAATTGATCATATATTTCCTGTGGTACGACTTCTCCTGTGATCGCTTCTGCATTAACTAAAGCATCAAGCCATCGCCCCATGGAATGAACACAGCTATAACTTTTATGATGACTATTTCCATATTTGGGACCAGAAATATAATTCCAAAAATAGGGAAGATTGTTATGTTTTTTATCATACCACTCCAGCATTGGATTCATTCCCTCACGAATAGCCATTACCAAATCCAAATCATTGATTTTTACATACTTTGGAAATTCTACCATAATCTTTTATCCCTTCACGCTTCCTGTTGTCATTCCTTCTACAAATGAATCCTGCATCAAAAAGTATATTATAATGATTGGAAGTATTGAAATAATAGCTGCTGCGTAAATATAACCATAATCTGCTCCGTTTTTTCCTACAAAGTTAAAGAAGCGCAAAGATACCGTTCGCATTTCTTCTTTTTGTAAAAAGGTATTGGAAAAAAGAAACTCGTTCCACGTATTCACAAATACGATTAACATAACACTTGTCATGATAGGTTTCGCAAGAGGAACAACAATATGCCACAAATTTTGCATTTCTGATGCTCCGTCAATGCGGGCCGCTTCATCCAGTTCTTTTGACATTCCCTCAAAAAATGCAGACATAAAGGTGAAGTTAAATGGAATATTGATCCCTATATATATTAAAATCATTCCAATATGGGTGTTAATCAGATTAATTTTATAAAAGAAAAAAAACAGTGGTACAATTACAGCAAACGTTGGAATCGCAAGTCCCGCAACAAAATATGACTTAAAAAATTCCTTAAAAAAACAATCTGTCTTATACAATCCATAAACGGCCAGGCCAACAAGCAACACCACACTGAACGCAGTTCCAAAACCTATAATCAGACTGCTTGCATAAGCATATGCATATCCCCCTCTAGTCCAAGCAACAGCATAGTTTTCAAAATGAAATTTTGTTGGAAACCCCAGCATAAGCTTTGATATTTCGTCGTTTCCTCTAAACGAATTCACAACCACCACAACAATCGGCATAATCTGAATCAAGGATATTAACGCTGCGAAAAAAACCTTCATATAAAGAGTCATTTTTTTGCGTTTCTGCATTGTCATTTCTATTCACGCCCCCTTTTTTGAATGAATTTTAAAACGAAATATACACTCAGTGCCAATATACAAACCGATAAACTCATCGCTGCACCATAACCCGCATCATAATTAATAAAAGTGGTTTTATATATTCTAGTAGCAAACACCTCTGTTGAACCGGCTGGTCCCCCCTGCGTCATAATCCACACATAATCAAAGGTAGTAAATGCTGCAATAATAACAAACACAAAATACGATATTATTGTAGGCTTAATCTGCGGGATTGTAACGTGTATCAAAGTTTGCCATGCATTTGCGCCCTCTGTTTTAGCTACTTCATATAACGAAGTATCCACCTGATGTAACGCAGACAACATTAAAACAAGAACAAACCCCCACCAGTGCCAGTTATCAACAAATGCCGCTGCATAAAGTGCCTGTTTTTCATTTCCAAGTGGTGCAAATCCTGCCAATGCTTTTATTCCCAATTTTTCAAATATTGATCCTAAACCAGAATATGGGCTATAGAATATGGAAAAAATTTTTCCAGACACTGTTGCGCTTATAACATATGGAAGAAAGCAGAGTGTCCTAAAAATCATTTGCACTTTTCCTATCTTGGTAAATACTAAGGCCATTCCCAGTCCAAGGATAAAAGGAACGATCAGGAAAATTGCCATCCAAATCAAATTATTTTTCATTGCAAATAAGAAATCATAATCTTTAAGCATTCTCTTGAAATTATCAAGACCAATGAACACTGGTTCTGATAATCCATTCCATTTTGTGAATGCATAATAAATCATGGATAATGCCGGAATTACAATTACAATCACATGTATTAAAAAAGCTGGCAGAATAAAAAATGTACCTTTTAACTTTTTCCTCGTATTGTATGACATTTTATTCCTCCCTTATAAAAGAACTAAGACTTCACACATACTATAAGCGTTTAATGTTTTATAACAGTGTGAAGCCTTAGAAAGAACCTACTTACACAGTTCTTTTTGATTTACTTAACCTGCAAACACATAACCATCTGCGAAATCTTCAGCGATTGTTTCGTTTGCCTTATCAATAAAGGTATCTAAATCCATTTTGTCATAAAATACCTTATCCAGATTATCATCAAGGAAGGTTGTTGTTTTGGCAGGGAAAAATCCCCATGGCGCATATCCAACTGTTTCAAGATTCATATTTTCATTTTGTGCATCAAGTGCTTTTCTTATATTTTCATCCATATCTTCCGGATAAGCAGCAGAATCAATTGGCACTGCCGGTGTTGAAAATCCTTCTGCAACAGCCTGAGCCATTAATTCTTCATTGCTATAAAAATCCATCATCATTTCCATGCACAAATCAGAAACCTGTGAATTTGCATTAATACCAATCGCTTCACCAAGAGTAATTGCTGATCCAGCCGGTGTACCGTCTTTCATAGATGGCCATGCACACTGTCCCCATTCAAAATCCCATGTCTTAGCCGCACCATCTGCCAGAATCAGCCATGGTCCTTCATAGTTAAATACCGCCTTCTGATTTGCAAATAATATTCTGGCCTCATCATTTGTTATAGCTCCACTCTTTTTGTCATTGATATACCCTGCATCCCAGTCGGCTTTCAATAACTCAAATGCACCTTTAATATCCGGATCATCAAATGTAATTTCACCCTTTAAGAGCTGAGCTGTCTTCTCTCCGCCTGCATAGCACGTAAGATAATGTTCATATGGCCAGGTCAGCAAAAGATTTGCCCCGGAATATCCAAACGAAACAGGAATCAAACCAGCTTCCAGAGCCGCATTACATACATCCACAAATTCCTCTCTGTTGGTAGGAACATCTTTTCCTAATTGATCCAAAAGATTCTTATTGTATGTCATTGCAGTCGCTTCGACAGATGCTGGTAACGCATACATTTCATCTTCGTAAAGACAAGAACGAATCGCCCAGTCATACATGCTGTCATCTAAATTATATTCTTTCCTATAATTCTCAAGACTAAGAATACGATTAGTAGAAGCATAATCCGGAATATCAACACTATCCATATAGAACATGTCAGGGCCTGCTCCTGCTGCAACCTGAACTCGAACTGTATTCTGAAGATCCGGCAGACACTGAAAATCAATTGTTACTTCAGGATGTTTTTCTTCAAACGGCTCAAAAATGTATTTTTCCCATATTTCCTGCTGACTTTCCATAATATTAGTCCAGGCTATGGTGATTGTTTTGGCCTCTCCTTCATTTGCCATCACATTCATTGGTAATAATATCGCTGTCAAAGACATAGTTGTGAAACATACCGTTGTTTTTAATAAGTTCTTCATGTTACGCCTCCCAATAATAATTTTTGTTTTTCTCTCTACTAGAGCGTGTCTGAAAAACATTTTAAATTGTTTATTTTAACCAAATTAATATTGAGGCGATACAAATAAATCCCAAGTAGGTTGCAGCTAATTTGTCATAACGTGTAGCGATTCGTCGGAATGCTTTTAATTTCAGAAAATACTTTTCTACTAAATGGCGTTCTTTGTATAACCACCAATCACAATGACGTTCAAATTTAGCTCCCTTTCGGGATGGAATGGTTGGCTCTCCACCGCGTGCGTACACATAATCAAGCAATTTATTACTGTCATATCCTCGGTCAGCTAACACATTGCTTCCGTTTATTTCAATTTGATCGAGCAAAGGGATTGCATAATTGATATCATTACGCTGTCCCTCACTGATCATTAAATAAACTGGATATCCATAGGCATCTACTACCGCATGGATTTTGGTGCTTGGCTCCTCCACGACTATGCCCGATTTCATTTGAAGGCCCCCTTTTTTGCACCGGCACTATCTTTGGTGCGCCTGGATAATAGAAGCATCAATGGATAATTCTTCCAATTCTGCTTCAAGACTTAAAATACGGAAAATATTATCAAGGATACCATCATCGATCCATTTTCGGAATCGGCTATAGACAGTTTTCCATGAACCATAACGTTCAGGAAGATCGCGCCAAGGTGCCCCACTACGTGCAAGCCATACAATTCCATTCATAATGATACGATTGTCTTTCCTTGGACGTCCTTGTTTTCCAGTATTTTCAGGAGGTAATAAAGGTTCAATGCGAAGCCATTCTTCATCAGTCAACTCATATCGTCTCAACATAGTGAACACCCCTTTTTCTTTATTTTATCATGAAAAAGGGAAATAAAACATGCGTTTTGTGCAATTTTTATTTTTCAGACACGCTCTAGTTCACGTTCACTTTTTCTTACATTTTATGTTTGTATCTTCTTAATACCTCCTGCTGTTCTTTTTTCTGATAGGTACATTATACTTTGCCCAACTATAAATTAAAATCCAATATCTTACTCATATAATTTATAAAATCTTACGATATAGATTAAATCGTATTATTTTATACATTTTGATTGTTTTTCTTGTGTATTCCATTTTATTTTTGTGCATATTTTCGTTGTTTTTTATTTATATCATTGACGCATACGGTATTTTATACTATAATCGTAACAATTGAATGATTTTAGAAAACCCACATACATTTAAGTCAAAGCGGATATTCACAATCCGCTTCGCTACTTATAGGATGAGGCATGACAACAGGAGGCGACATATGAAGCTTAATAAATCACAATGGCAACTTGATTTCAAAAGTTCAATCATCATTCCCTGCATAATAGCAATCACATTAATCACTATCCTTCTATTTATATTTCCCTCAATAAGGTATTCTGCTTTATTTTCAGCACAAGCCGAAAATTATAGCCAGAACATTATACGTCAAACAAATCTTGGTATATCCCAATCGTTGCATCAATTCGAAACAAAAGTAAAAAACCTAATAGATGATCCTGAAATTCGTAATTTTATTATCTCAAATGAGAGTACTGATGATTTCCAATACTCTTTTCAAAATATTATCGAAAGTTATTTTCAGGTAAATAGTCTTGATGCATACTATCTGGAAGGCCTAGACTTATATTTGCTTCATAAAAAAGGCAGTCTTCATTATGGTTATAAAAACACATCACTAAGCGACATTCAAACCAGTCCTTATTATAGAAATGCTCTGATTTATCCAACTAATCTAAACTGGCTCCCATACAACCAAAAGGAAGAATGTTTAGAACTTTCAATGTGCATATATAATTATACTGACTATTCCTTAGAAGGAATTGTTGTAATCCGATTGTCTCAGTCTTTCTTATTAGACAAGTTTCAAAATCTTAACATTATTAATGCAGATTGCATGTATATTCTTAATGAAAACAGGCAAATCATCTGTTCTACGGATATTAGTCTATTGGGCAATGTATTCGATGGCTTTGAGCTATCAACCAATGCCTGTGGATCATATTCAAGCGCTGGTAAGTTATATAGTTATGCTGATATGCGCAGTGCTGTACCTGCAATTTCCTATGATAAATGGGTTACCGTTATACAAATTGATCATAATAAATTACTATCTGGTTTTCGCCAAATTTCAACCAGATTCTATATCCTTGCTCTTCTTTTGATTCTGTTTTCTTTTATATCCATATATATGTTTTCCAGAATCATTACTGCTCCGCTTTATGATCTTACTAAAGCATTAAAAGAGATAGCCCACGAAAATTTTAAGTTCGTTCTTCCAGAAACATCATTTATGAAAGAATATTCACTAATAAATCATGGCTTTAATAAAATGAGCAAAAAGCTTGATATGCTGATTAATACAGTCTATAAAGTTCAGCTTGCACAAAAAGAAGCACAGCTAAAAAATCTTCAATCACAAATGAATCCTCATTTTCTTTTTAACACCCTTCAACTAATCAGTTGGAAGGCATACGAATATGAGGCTTATCCAGTTTGTGATATGATTTCCAGCTTAAGTTATATGCTGCAAACAGATTTATATTCTAATGAAAATAAAGTCTATACTCTTCGTGATGAAATGGAATATATTAAACAATATACGTTAATTATTCGTTGCAAGTATAATAACAAAATAGCCATACACACTTCTATTCCAGAGCATCTTCTTGACTGTATTATACCAAAACTGATCATTCAACCTTTTTTAGAAAACTCAATTAACCATGGATTAGCTCCAAAGCCAACACCCGGTGTAGTATCTATTTCGGTTGAACAATGCGATCAGGATTTACTTTGTATCATTGAAGATGACGGAGTTGGTATAGACAATAAAGTACTACAAAATATACGTTCTTTAGATTCACCAGCTACATCTATTGATAATCCAAATAAAAACGGGCACCATATTGCCTTATCTAACATAAAAACCAGGTTAGAGCTTCTATATGGGAAAAATTATGGTTTTACAATAACTAGTCAGCTTTCTTTCGGAACACGTGTTGAATTACGAATTCCATATCAGACATCAATAGCTTCTAAGGAGAATACTAATGATTAAGGTATTAATTGCAGAAGACGAAGAAGGGATCTTATACAGTATCTCAAATGCTTTTTCATGGGAAAATATGGGTTGTGAAATTATTGGATTAGCACAAAATGGTATTCAAGCTCTAGAGTATAGTCTATCTACTCCTCCAGACATAGTAATATCAGATATCGTCATGCCCGGAATTGATGGCATCACTTTTCTTCGTTATTTGAAAGAAAAATATCCGAATACTCAATTTATTATCCTTACCGGTCATAGAAATTTTGAGTATGCTTGTGATGCATTAAATCTTGGAGCAGCCGTTTTTTTGCTTAAACCTGTAAATTATAAAGAATTGGAAAATCATCTCGAAAAAATAATAAATACAATACTCGCCTCACAAGAGCAACAGCAAATTGAAAATCAGCAAGACTATATTCTGAGCAATTTATTGAGTGGTCACGTCTATAGTAGTATAGATTTTTCACCTAGAATCTTACAACTGCTTGATTCTCTCAAGCAATTCCGAGTGTGCGCTTTTCAATTTGATGACAATCAAGAGCATGATATTTTCCGGATCCACAATCTCGCAAAATTTTGTGAATCTATTATTCAGTTTAATCATTATATCTCAGTAAAAGCCAGCGGACTACATTATGTCCTGATTATTGTAGGCAGAATGAGCACACAAACTCAAGAATTACAATCATTAATGAAACAACTGCAAGATAGAATTTATCAATTTTTTCATACAACAGTATCTGTTGGTATTAGTAACCTACACTCAAATTATGAGGCATTGCATACTGCATATACCGAAAGTCTACGTGCTCTCGGAAAACAATTCTTCACAGGGAATCAATGTATCCATTTTTTTCTAGATCAAAATAGTGAAGACGAGTTAGGTTATACCGACTACCATACTTTATATCTTTATCAAAAAAAAATAGAAACATCTATAGCAACTTATCAAGGAGTGTATTTACATCAGCAGGCTTCTTCATTATTTTATGAATGGGTATCTGTATTTAATAAAAATGTATCCTTAATAAAAAGTTCTTTCATTGTATTATCTGTTCTATCTATTAATAGCATTATCGGATCTGATAAACAACAGACTGCTCTGCTTTTTGAAAAATATGCCAATTTTCAAAAAGTCATCCGATGTGATACACTTGAAATGTTAAAAGATATATTTGTAAATATGATAATTGACCTTAGCGATTTTCGCTCAATCAAAACCAGTACAAAGCAAGACATTGTAAATAAAATTACCGACTATATTTCGAATCATTACATGGAACAATTGTCGCTATCTACTGTAGCAAAATCTGTTTTCCTCTCTCCTTCATACTTAAGCTCCTTAATAACTGGCGAGACCGGGAAAAATTTTACAGATATTGTCAATGAAATACGAATTTCGAAATCTATTGAGCTACTCAAAAATCCGAAAATGCGAATTGCTGATATCGCCTATTCTGTTGGTTTTAACGAGCCTCAGTACTTTAGTAGTATTTTTAAGAAATGTACAAACCTCACGCCTAGAGATTATCGTGATTTTTATTTATCAAGTGTTACTGAAAGAAAATAAGATACTGTTTGTTTGCGCCCGTCAACGATCATAAATGCGTTTTAAAACGGCCGCTATGCAAAAGCATAACGGCCGACTCTTTCAAGAGTTCACCGTCCATGACATAGCCCTTGATGATGCACTCCTAGTGTTTTGAGATGATCGCTACCTGCACTTCAACTGCATTTTCTACCGCTGAAGCTGCTCCATACAAAACTACTCCTTCCCTATGAATATTGGCATAAAATGGATAATTCACAATCCATTTGTTAAAATGCGCTTCGCTTTTTGCAATCGGCTTAATATCCAGATCATGATCCATATTAAAATCATACGTCATATAAGAAAGCTGCTGTCCATATGCCTTTAATTCCAAATCAGATAAATCAAGCAGAATCATGATATCCACATCTAAATCCGAGCGAAAATCCCCTCTTGCATAAGAACCGTACAAGATAATTTGACGTACATGAGATCCATAAATCTTTTTAACAGCCTCTATGTACTGTTCAATTAAATCCTGCATCACCTTTGGCATACAGCATCCCCCATTCTCTGCTAATCACATGAAGAGCCACCTGTTTCTTTACTTATTACTTAAATGAAAAACTAAATTCCAGCTGTGGATTATCTCAGTAACTATGCGGGATTAAATTCTGTAATGCACCTTAACAATTCTATTTTTTTGTCTTATAATAAACCTGTAAGCACTCATGATTTATGTTTTTATGCATACTAACCGGGCATCTGAAAATAGTGTGCGAGACTAAATTCCACATGCCTTATGTGCAAGACTAAATTCTGGTGCAGTGAAATCTGCCTGTGCTTTACTATTTTATTTTATAAGTTTTGGACTAAGCATAACATCATCAGGTGCGATTGCCTTTAATCCTAATGCTTTGTGCAGTTTGTTGTCCAAGAGTAAAAGAGAGAGTTCATATGGGCTATGTCCATTAAGACTGTCTCTTTTTTCGTTGTTTATGTGATTCATCATAAGTCTGACTTTCTCGTCATTTAAATCAGCGAATGAACTCCCTTTCGGACGGATGTAGCGGATATACTCGTGGTTCTTTTCGCAGGCACCTTTTTGCCAAAAGCTGTATGGATCACAGTAAAAGACCGTCGTGCTTTTACTTCCGTCACAGAATTTCTCCATCTCTTCACGAGCTGAGAATTCTGAACCTCCATCCGTGAGGATCACCGGAAAAAGCTTTTTGAATGCATCCTGTCCTAACACTGTTTCAAGCCATACAAAGACCTCTAACACGCATTCCTGGTCTTGATATTCCAACAGGAACATAAGCATAAGATTGCAGTTGCGGAATGTAAAGGTCAAGAGGGCGCAGCTTTCGCCTTTCATTCCTTCCACGCAGTCCATTTCCACAACATTTATATCTGGATGATCTTTCATATAATTCTGGAAATTTTCGTAGTTATGACCTTGACGATAAGAACGATCTTTTGCACTGGTCTGTGTAGGTTTCTTGCGTTTCTTATAACGTACAGAACGTCTTAAGTCACCATTGCGGACATCGAATACACAATCATTGATGTAGGAGTAAAGTGTTCTTCTGGAGCAACCCAATTCTTCTGCATGAGTAGCATAAATATGACCGATGGACTGATGCTTCTCCTTGATCAATGGAACCAATAAATCATTCATGGATTGAATGCTTTCCGGAGTCTGGTTAATGCCGACTCTGCAATCGACTAGCACGCTACGGTACTCATCATGGGCATATTTGGATGAATAAAACTTTCTGGACATAAGACAATGGGTCTTTTTACCACAGCCATTACATACGTAGGGAGGTTTATTCAGTTTCTCACATTCAGCTGTCTCATATGCGGGACATATATCAGTGCAGCGAAAGGATGGTTTTCTGCAAAGCTTACAATGAATGCCACACATCTTATCACACAAGCATGTCACCTTACAGTTCTTGCGATGAATACATGGCGGGTGAGTGTAACCTGAATCCGGACGTTCTTTTGTATGTGCGTGGAGACGTACTTCCTTTGATATGGTAGATGGATTTTTACCAATAATCCGTCCAATTTCAGTGAAGCTTTTATTCTCAGTAAGACCTTTCTCGATATCAACACGCTGTTCAAATGTTAAATGTTTCTGATTGCCTTTATTTTTCATAATTATCTCCAATCTGCACAGGCAGGCAATCAGCTGCAAGTACATTATACGGAGTAATGATTATCAAAGACAATATGGCAAATATGTGTGCAAAAGTAACTTCGACCTATATGGAATTTACTCTTGCATTTGGCCCAAAACCGGAATTTAGTTTTTCATTTAAGTATTCTTTTCTCCATGGCTATATTTTAGCACATATAGCACTAGAAGTAAACATGTGTTCTTTTTTTGAGTAAAAAATTTGCTCGTCTAACTCATCGGTTAAATGTATTTTTTAATTCTACCTTGCAAGAGTAAATTCTATACCTGTAGAAATTACTTCTGCATGGATTTTTCCTTCTTCTTTTTATAAAATACTACTGCAGATGATCCCCTGCCTGTGCAGAAGGAGGATAAAATGAATACAGGAAGACCAAAAGGCAACCAAAAACATCTTGACTTATCTGCACGTATTATAATCGAACAGCATTTAAATAACGGTGATTCATTTAGAAGTATTGCAATAGAATTAAGCAAGGATCCAAGTACCATATCCAAAGAAATCAGACGTCATTCCATTATCAGGGAAAGAAGCGCAGATGCATTTGCCCCTATTCCCTGTGCAAACAATTATGATAGTTCAAAGCCGCGGACAAATATATGCAATGTCATGCATATGTGCGGTGATAATGAATGTCGGCGCAAATGTGTCCTCTGCAGAAAATTCAGATGCAGCGATGTCTGTAAATTTTATAAACCAAGAGAATGTGAAAAATTAAATAAACCTCCTTATGTGTGCAATGGATGCAGCAAGAGAACGAATTGCATGATGGACAAAAAGATCTATTCTTCAAAATACGCTCAGGACTCCTATGAAGCCCTTAGGACTACCAGCAGAGAAGGGATCAACCAGACACCGGAAAGTATACAGAAACTGGACAACCTGTTGTCACCGCTTCTCAAAAAAGGACAGTCCATTGCCCACATCTACGCATCTCATGCTGATGAGATCGCCTGTTCCAGAAGAACCATATACTCTTATATAGACCGTGGCATTTTTCAAGCCAGAAACATAGATCTGCGCCGTAAAGTGGTATACAAGCAGAGAAAAAGAAAAACCACTACCAGCCTTAAAGACAGAAGTTTTCGAAAAGACCGGGGCTATAAAGAATTCCTGGAATATATCGCAGCGAACAAATCTGTTTATGTAGTCGAAATGGATACTGTTGAAGGAGCAAAAGGTACCAGTCCCTGCTTTCTGACTATGTTCTTTCGAAACTGTAGCCTTATGCTTATGTTTCTTTTAGAAGAACAGACCCAGAAAGAAGTAACTAGGATTTTTGATCATTTAACAGAGTTACTTGGAATTGAACTGTTTCAGAAACTTTTCGAAGTAATACTTACAGACAACGGGCATGAATTTCAGGACCGGCAGAGTCTGGAATATAGCAAAAATGATGAAGTACGCACACGCATTTATTATTGTGATCCCAACCGTTCTGATCAAAAAGGTGCTCTTGAAAAGAATCATGAATATATAAGGTATGTCCTGCCAAAAGGAACAAGCTTTGAAAAAATGACAGACAAAACAACGCTGCTGTTATTAAATCATATCAATAGCGAAAAACGGGACAGCCTCAATGGACACAGTCCATATGAAGTATCCCGTCTCCTGCTGGATAACAGACTTCATAAAGCATTAGGATTAGCAGAGATACCAGCCGATGAAGTCACATTGATACCAGCATTAATAAAATAATAATAACAATACAGGCACAGGCAAGTTTCATTGCATAGAATTTAGTCTTTCCAACAGACATGTGGAATTTAGTCCTGCACACTATTTCCAGATGTCCTTTTATCATGCAAAAAACTATGCTGTTTATGCCGTATAAAAGCATTATATACTAAAAAAATCAAGTTGTATATCTCCGAAAATAGAATTAAATCCCGCATAAAATCAAGGTATATTAGAATGTAGAATTTACTTTTTCATTCAAGCCGTCTAACTCATCTAACTCATCACTACTAAAGTAACGAGAATGCGACGCGCAATTATTCAATATGTGGCAAAAAATGTGGCAGGATTTCTGGCCATAATTTACCAGATTTCAGACTCTACTGCTGCTCTTTCAATAGAAAGACCTTTCATATAGCTGTCCATAAATGCATTGAATCCAGCCACACCTTCCGGTTTTGGATCCAGTGTGCTGCTTTCCTGATCTGCAAATACTTTGTTATCAAGGAAGCTTTCCAGAGTCTCACCTTCTTCTTTATTTACCAGATAAGAAGCAAGAAGTGCGATTCCCCAGGCTCCGCCCTCACCTGCAGTAGCCATTACAGATACCGGTGCATTGACAGCATCTGCCAGAATCTGCTGTCCTACGCCTTTTGTCTTGAATAATCCTCCATGACCAAGAAGACGGTCTACTTTTACATTTTCTTTCTCAAACAGAAGGTTCAGACCTACTCTCATGGCTCCAAGGCATGTATACAGATTGGTTCTCATAAAGTTTGCAAGATTGAATTTGCTCTCAGGAGAACGTACAAATAACGGGCGTCCTTCTTCAAAGCCTGTCATATGCTCACCTGAGAAATAACAGTAGGACAAAAGTCCGCCACAGTCCGGATCTCCTTCAAGTGCTTTATTATAAAGGGTTCCGAACAGTTTGTTCATATCCACTTCCATACCCATAGCTTCTGCAAACTCTTTAAATATATTTACCCATGCATTCAGGTCAGAGGTACAGTTGTTGGAATGAGCCATAGCTACCAGATGTCCGGACGGAGTGGTAACCATATCAATTTCTTTATAAGGTCTGGAAAGCTCTTTTTCCAGAACGATCATGGCAAATACAGAAGTTCCTGCGGAAACATTACCTGTACGTACTGCTACACTGTTTGTGGCAACCATGCCTGTTCCTGCATCACCTTCCGGAGGGCACATCGGGATTCCGGCTTTCAGTTTTCCTGTTACGTCGAGAAGTTTCGCACCTTCTTCTGTAAGAACACCGGCATCTTCACCTGCAACAAGGGCTTTCGGCATAATATCGCGAAGTTTCCATGAGAATCCATAAGGAGCAACCAGTTCATCGAATTTATCAACCATCTCCTGGTTGTAATCTGCCTTTGTGGTATCAATCGGGAACATACCTGCTGCGTCACCGATACCGAGAACTCTCTTTCCTGTCAGTTTCCAGTGGACATAAGCCTCCAGAGTTGTGATATAGTCAATATCTTTTACATGTTCTTCACCGTTAAGGATCGCCTGATACAGATGAGCAATGCTCCATCTCTGCGGAATGTTGTAGTTGAACAGTTCCATCAGTTTCTCGCTGGCTTCTCCTGTAATGTTGTTTCTCCATGTACGGAATGGTACAAGAAGTTCTCCTTCTTTGTTAAATGGCATATATCCATGCATCATGGCGCTGACGCCAAATGCACCTACGGATTCCAGTTCTATGTCATATTTTGCTTTTACATCCTTTGCCATATCCTGATAGCAGTCCTGGATACCTGTCCAGATATCATCCAGACTGTATGTCCAGACACCGTTTTCATAACGGTTTTCCCATTCATGTGCACCGGATGCGATTGGCTGATTTTTGTCATCTACAAGTACTGCTTTAATTCTGGTAGAACCAAACTCAATACCAAGTGCTGTTTTATTTGCAATTATCGCTGCTTTTGCTTCTGCTGTTCCCATTTTTATGTACCTCCCTGTTTCTCTGTTATTTATGATTACAGATCATTCGACAATCTATAATCATATATTGTTTGTACACCAATATTATTGCATTTCTTTTATTGTTTTACCATGGAAATTTTACGGTTTTAACATACTTTTTATTACTTTAAACTTCTCAGGGCTGCCATTCCAGGCAGTTAATTTCAGCCTGATATGACAGCCTCTGTATTAATTACAAAAATTATTATTTTCTGAATGCAAGTTCATTCCATCTCAGTTCATTCTTGAAATCACGAATATTTGTATCTTTATCAATGTAAACAGCTTCAATACCCATAGCTGCTGCCCAGTCACCCATCTGCTCTGCTGTCAGGTCATAGGAGAATGCTGTATGGTGGGCTCCGCCTGCAAGGATCCATGCTTCTGCACCTGTCTTAAGATTTGGCTGTGGTGTCCAGAATGCACTTCCTACAGGAAGCTTCGGCATCGGTTTCTCAACCTTCTTGCATTCCACATCGTTGATGATCAGACGGAAACGGTCTCCAAGATCGATCAGGGATGTTGCAATACCCGGGCCTGTCTTGCTTGTGAATACAAGTCTTGCAGGATCTTCTCTGTCACCCATGGAAAGCGGGCATACTTTAATGCCGATCTTACCATCTGCGACAGACGGGCATACCTCAAGCATATGAGACTGAAGGATTCCTTCTTTTCCAGGTACAAAGTTATATGTATAGTCTTCCATCATGGAAGTTCCTTTTGCATCTTTTACACCAGCTGTCATGATCTTCATCAGACGAACCATTGCAGCTGTCTTCCAGTCGCCTTCTGCACCGAATCCATAGCCTTTTTCCATAAGTCTCTGGATTGCAAGTCCGGGAAGCTGTTTAAGAGCACCCAGATCTCCAAAGTGTGTAACGATTGCCTGATAATTTTTCTCTTCCAGGAATTTCTCAAATCCGATCTCAATCTGAGCCTGAACTGCTACATGACGTTTAAATTCTTCCGGATCTCTTCCCTCAAGAAGAATATCATATTTGCTGTAGTATTCATCTACCAGCGCATCTACATCACCTTTAGCTACATCTTTTACATAATCAGCAATCTCATTTACAGGATAAGCATCAACTTCCCATCCGAATTTGATCTGTGCTTCTACTTTATCACCTTCTGTAACAGCTACGTTTCTCATGTTATCTGCTACACGACATACGCGGATATGGCTGCTCTCCATGATACCAACTGCTGTACGCATCCAGGAAGCAAGTCTTTCCTGAACATCTTTATCTGCCCAGTGTCCGACAATAACTTTTCTTTCGATTCCCATTCTTGTAACAATATGACCATATTCACGACCGCCATGAGCAGACTGGTTTTCATTCATAAAATCCATATCAATGGTATCATAAGGAATCTCCTCATTAAACTGTGTATGAAGATGGCAAAGCGGTTTTCTGTATTCTTTCAGACCAAGGATCCATGATTTTGCCGGTGAGAAAGTATGCATCCATGTGATAACACCTGCACAGTCCTCATCTGCATTTGCCTCATTAAATGTTTTACGGATCAGTTCGTTTGTGATCAGTGTTGGTTTCCATACTAATTCAAATGGAAGAACACCGCTCTTGTTTAATTCCTCAACAATGATTCTGGAATGCTCAGCAACTTTTCTTAAGCACTCATCTCCGTAAAGATCCTGTGAACCTGTACAAAACCAGAACTTATAGTTTCTTCCTGTTTTCATGATAAAATTCCTCCTGGATTTATTTTTTATTTATTTCATTTGTTTACAATATTTTTCTGCATGATCCCCGTATGATCAGTTCCGGATAAATCAGTCTTTCAACCTTACTTTCTTCTTCAGGAACTCCGTTGATCTTCTCAAGTATAAGCTCTGCTGCCATTTCTCCCAGCTTTTCCTGCGGATGAGCTATCGTTGTGATTCCGCTTCCTCGCTGAGCATACAGTGAATTGTCATAACCGGTAATGGAAATATCATCCGGTATCCTGACTCCCATTTTCTCCAGTTCTTCCATAACCTGAACAGCAATCTGATCATTGTAACAGACGATTCCATCCGGAAGCTGTCCGCTCTGTACCATTTCTTTTGCCATCAGTGCAGGTTTTACTTTCCTGTCCTCTGTATGAAACCAGACAACATCATCAGGATCATAGGCAATCCCTGACTCCTGTAAAGCCTTCACATATCCCTTGTGGCGCTCCAGTCCCTGCATATCGTCTGCCTTAAAGAAACCCTTGATCTTTTTATGTCCCAGTTCCAGCAGATATTTTGTTACAAGATAGCCTCCCTGTGCATCATCCATAAGAATATGAGGTTTATCTCTCATTTCTGAATAGATTCCCTGAATAAACACATACGGAATTTCAAATTTATCCAGATTCTGATAAAGATTTCTGTGTTTACAGATCATCTCACTTTTGCTTGGTTCAATGATCAGTCCATCAATGTCTTTCTTCAGAAGTTCCTCCAGACATCTGGCCTCTTTCTGTCTGCTGTTTGCTGTGTTTTTCAGGATAATACTGTAACCGCTTTCTGAAAGGACATTATCCATTCCCTGTATCAGTCTCGGAAAAATATAATCAGAAATATATGTGGTCACTACCGCAATATTCTTTGAATTCTTTATATGGCGCATATTCTCAGAGCAATAAGTACCTCTTCCGTGAAATGCCTCTACATATCCGTCCTGCTCCAGGATTCCCAGTGCTTTACGAACTGTATGTCTACTCAGGGAATATTTCTGTGAAAGCTCGTTTTCTGAAGGAAGCTTCTCTCCCGGTCGGATAGCTCCTGACATAATATCACTTCTGAGCTGTTCCATCAGTGAGAAATATTTCGGCTTTCCATTATCTGTCATGTCTTCTTCCCTCCTGTATTTAGGATACAACTTGTACGCACGTACGAACAAGTTGTTTTTTATGCATAAATTATACAAAATATTGAGAGATTTTTCATTAGTTTTTTCCAAAACACCTCGAGGGATAGTGATATGTGAACAGTAACAGTTCATCCTTTACGAAAGTTACCAATATCCGATTGATTTCAACATCACTTCGGCTCAGCTTTTTCTATACCATAACATTCATGGCAAATCCCATGTACCGCCATACGTATTTCTTTATCCAGACGTGAATTACAGGTGATCAGAGTCACCATTCTCTCCCTTTCATCAGGCTCTACTCCTGTGTCATACATGGAATTATTTTTCAATATAGATAATTGTCTCCTGTATGCAGGACTGGATAACTTGTATCCATATTCAAATGCCGGGCTTTTGGAAGATGCCTGTTCCACAGAAAAAATTTTGTACAGAAACTTTCTTTTTGGTGTTGTGATCTCAATTTCAGGACATTTTTTCAGAAATTCAGGCCGTTCATAACGGTTCAGATTTGCAAACATCATATTACCTTCTATATTATGCCCGTAAAGAATACTGTGGGAATCTGTAAAATTCTTTTTTATGTCATGTTCCAGAAAAATACATCCAAACAGATCTTCCTCTCCTCTGAAATTATGTTTCAGGTAATATTCATCATCTGCCGCCTGAACTACAGGATAAGAAATATCGGCTCCCGGGACAGTAATCCAGGCAACTGTCTGAGAGTTGATCTTTCTTAAATTTTCCCAGGAAATCCCGAAGGATTCCCTGATTTCATCTGTACAGTTTTTGTTTTTTGATTCAGAAGATCTTCTCTGTTTTTTCCTGCGTTTTTTTTCACTGTTTTTTGTACTGCTGTCTTCATCAGTTTTTTTGCCATCTGCCAATAATCCGGCACCTTCTCTGTTCTTCACCCCTGCTATTTGGGAAAGCTCTGCATATTCCTGCCTTGCTGCAAGATTCTGTTCATAACTTTTTATATAGAAGCCGGCACAATATATAAGAAGCCCAATTGCTGCTATGATCATACTTACTGCAAATGTTCTGAGTTTTTTCATTTCCGCGGCATACCCTTTATATTTCTTTTCCCGGAAACAGTTCTTCTGTAGATCACCACACCTCCTGTCAGCAGTCCCATTCCGATAAGTCCAAGAACAGCCATCATTTTAAACGGTCTGACATCTCCTGTTTTAGAACTTCCTGCCATGGAACCACCCTGATAGCTTCCATATCCACCGGAATATCCACCCGAATTTGCGTAACTGCTGCCTCCGCTTCCGGAAGTCGTTCCTCCATTATTTCCACCATTGTAAGATGCCAACGGTGCTTTCGTCGGTACAGGAGTCATTTTCGGGCAGGTTCCCGGTACAGATGGTGTTGGTGTGGCTTTTGGCTGCTCTGTCGGTTTCGGTACTTCTGTAGGTTTTGGTGTCTCTGTCGGCTTTGGTGTTTCTGTTGGTTTCGGTGTTACAGACGGTGTTGGTGTGGCAGTCGGTTCTGCTTTTGCTTTCACATATGCCTCCTGCTGTGCAGTAATTTCCGGTGAAATATCACCTCTTGCTTTCGCTGTGTTTACAATTTTTTCAGGCTCTGTGCTTTCTGTTTTAAATACCATTTCATAGCAGACTTCAATTTTATCCATATCTGACAACGATGCTCCTGTCTGAATTACAAATCCTGTATCATCTGCCTCTATTTTGGCATCTTTCAGTTCTATACCGTTTTTCTTCACAAAAATGCTGTCTTTTACAATGGAAGCCCCTTGGGTTTCCAGTTTATCTTCGATAACAATATTCTGATCTGTGACATCCTCACGCAGTTGTCTTACTGTCAGTTTATAATATCCTTTTTCACCGGACGCATACTCTTTCTTATCTGATTCCTTCACAATTTCCAGAATCGGACTGTGTACCTCTGTCTCTGCTTCCCCGGTTGCAGGTATCTTTTCACTGCTGTCTGCAACTGCAGTATTGTGCACTTTCTGTCCTGCCAGGGCTGCATCAATCACTGCTGCCTGATATTCCACGATCATACTTTTCTGTTCCTGACAGTCCAGAGGATTATACATTACCTGCTCAAAAAGACCGCCTTTATCATTATCGCAGATACTATATCTACTATCCCTGACCAGTGTCCTGCCTGTTGACATCAGGAAAGTATTATCATCATTGATCTGTACATCAGCATCTGCCACATTTCCTTTCTCATCCATCAGAATCACCGAATCCTTCAGAAGACGTACTCCCTGAGTATCGATCACATCCTGCAAAGTAACATTACGCGCCACACATCCGGTCTGCTCCTGTGTCAGGACAATGCGGTATGTAATAATATCACCATATTTGTAAAATGGTTTGTCCGTCGTCTTCTCTACTTTAAGAACAGGCGAGTTCACCCAGATTTTTGAGGAGTCCTTTACTTTCTGTGCATTATCTGCATACGCCTGTGCTGTATTTACAATCTCCATCCCATTTACGCTTTCCTGCGCAGTACAGCGGAAATTAACAGTCACAGGTGTCTGATACGGAAGATCTGAAATCGTCACGATCCATCCGGTTCCCTGACGTGTAACCTGACAGCTGACCGGTTTTTCCACTGTTTCTTTATAATTTTCCGGATTCAGCTGATTTCCTGCATCATCAGTTCCTGCCACCGGATTCTGAATAACAGCCGGAACACCGCTTACAGTAACAGCATCTTCAGCTCCGTCCAGAGCCAGCCCTTCAGGAAGGGAAAGATCACTGATCACAAGATTTCTTGCGATAGATCCCTTCTGAAGATTATTAACCGTAACCTGATAATTCACCTGTTCTCCTACCCGAAATTCATTTTCCGCACGTCCGTCCCCGGCTGCCAGATATGGATTCTGAAAACTTTTCTCAATAGAAAGAACTGCTGTATTTACATACACTTCTGCGTCATCCTGTGAAACAGGGGCATTCTGCGCCTGCACATTGGCAACATTAATGCTTTCCATTCCATTTGCCGCTTCCGTAACTGTGCAAAGGAAAGAAATCATAACCGGAGTATTTGCCGGAAGATCTGAAATGTTCAGTCTCCATCCGCTTCCCTCCTGAAGAAATTCATAATTCACCGGTTTCTCTGATGTCTCATTATAAAATTCCGGATTGAGCTGGTTCAAAACATCTTTGGTCCCTGCTGTCAGCTGCGTAATATTCTGTGGGATTCCGCTTACCGATACATCCTCTGCCGATGAAAGCGCAAGTCCTGCCGGCATACCGGTATCCCAGACAGTTACGTTCCGGGCCACTGTACCTGCTTTTTTATTCTCCACCACCACATTGTACTGTACCTGTTCTCCGACCTGCCATTCATAATGATCTGCAGATTTCTCAATCCAGAATTCTCCTGAATTTACATATACTTCTGCATCATCAGATCTCTCATCTGTATTAGCAGCTTTTACAGTTGCTGCATTTACGCTTTCGTGTCCATTTGCCTCTTCCTGTGCGATACAATGGAAAATAATCGTTACAGGCTGACTGTATGGTACATAAGAACAATAAAAAGAAAATCCGTTCTCATCTGCATTCAACTGAGAATCCACAGGTCTCGCTTCATATGCCTGTCCTGTTTTCTTATCCGGTACGGGATAGTTTACCTGTCGCTGAACTCCCAGTACTTCCATGCTCTGTGCACCACCTGCCAGAACCAGTCCCTGCGGCAGACCAATATCAGTAATAGTTACATCTTTTGCGATTGTTCCTGCCGTTACATTATTCACTACGATCCGGTAAGCTACCTGCTCTCCTGCCTGCCATTCATATTTGTCTGCTGTTTTATCAATTTCAAGCTGTGGACTGTTCGGCCATACTTCTGCCATATCCTTTCTGGATTCCTGTTCTCCTGTCTCAGGATTGATCAGATTATCCGCTGTTGCAGTCACAATATTTTCCCATTCCTGTCCATTGGACTCCGCAGATGCCTGACATTTAAAACGGATTGTGATCGTCTCCCCATACTTCAGGGACGGACACTCTGCTTTCCATCCATTTTCTCCCTGTCCGGTAAGCGTACAGTTCTCACCTCCCTGACTTGTCTCTACAGCATACTGCCCTTCCAGAAGCTGCAGACATGATGGAAGCTCGTCTGTAATAACAACATTTACTGCTTTTACATCCTGTTTTGTCTGAGAAACCAGAATCTCATAATCTATGATATCTCCCGTTTTCCATTCATACTGAGAAGTATTTTTCTTTACTTCCAGTTCCGGTGGAATCACACCCTTTACCCACACTGTTTCCGTATCCATTGTATCTCCGCTTCCGTTTGTACGTTCATAACTCATGGATGCATGGTTTGGTACAAGAATACTGTATCCATCCTCTGCAAGGTATTTTGAAATATTAATTTCTGATTCCGGTCTCTGGCGTACTTTTAAAGTAAATGTGTAAGTCTGATTATCTGTAAATGCTTCATCCTGAAGGCTCTCTGCTTTGGCCCTGCAGGTCACTTTCTGTCCTTCAACAGCAACATCAAACCAGTCTGTCACTGTCTGCCCTGCATCATTCACAATACTGACTTTTGATGCATCCTCTATAGTAAGACAATCCTCAAGTATATCCTGTACCACAAAGGATTTCAGTCTATTGGGTGTCACCTCTGCCCGGATCATATACTGAAATTCCTGTCCCTGACGAATGCCAAAAGGTTTTTCTTTTGATGCAGCAGCTGCCTGTTCCCATGTACAGTTTGCCTCTCCCACACGTTTCTCAGGTGCTTTTTTCATCTCAACATCGCCGAAACAATAGGATGTAAAATCAAAATATGCATATGCTTTACAGTATTTCTGTCCTTTAAAGTTCGGACAATAACTGTTGCCTGATGGATCCAGATATTTATTTCTTGTAATCTCTGCCCATCTTTCCTGAGAACCGGCTTTTGCAATGGCATCTTCACGACTTTTATCCCATTTATCCAGTCTGAACTGATGACAGAATTCTACCGTAAAATTATCTGTATTATAAAAAAGATTCAGCCATCCTCTCGGATCATCCGGCTCAACGGAACCAAGGGGTGAGCTTACAGAATTTCCATCTACCGTCAGATAATCATTGTTTTTCAGAACATATGCATTATCCAGACTGCTGTCTGACGGAATACGGACTCCCTGTCCCGCATCAATATCACGTATGGTTCCATGGCCACTGATCGGCAGTGTTTCTTCTGTTCCATGCTTCAGAAACTGAAACTTAACCTTTGCGTATCCTACAGAATAAATAAATACACCGATACTGTTTTTGGAAAAGCCAACCATTGGATAAGCTTCATTATCTTTCCATGCAAACGTAGCTCCGCCTTTATTCTGAACAATCGATTCTGCAGTGCGCAGATCATAACGGGGTTCTGCATTCTCTACTCCCACAAGAATGAGTCTGACATCAACAATATTTCCATTTCCATCTTTTCCTACATTGTTATAACGCATCCCTGCGCTTCCGGCTTTATAGTCCGCTCCTACACGAACGCACTCTGTGTCACGTTCGCTTTTTCCATTGTCTGAAAAAGCTTCCCTGTCCAGATTATCACACCCAAAAGATTCATATGTGGTAATTCCGGGCTGAAACTTCATGTTAAAGCGATAACCATACTCTACCACCTTGTCACTGTCCCATGTTTCTACAGTTAACGGTGCCGCCTGAGTTACGCAGACAGGCACAAGCCCCAGAATTGCCTGCAGAATAAAAAGCATTGCAAGCAGCAAAGCTCCAAGGCGTTCTTTCAGTTTGAAATTGTGTTTCATTTTCCGTCTCCTTTCCGAACAAAAAATATAAAAATGAATGTGGGATTTTTCCCTGCACCTGGCAGGATTAAAGAATAGAAATAAGTTGAGATTGTATGATTATAAATATTCAAGGGGAATTAATATCGTGAAACAAGAACGTTTACACTTAAGATTTTTAAGATTCTGCGCAGGGTTTCTTTTCTGAAACCCTGCACAGATTTTCATTGATCATTTCTTTTCTTCAGCCATGAAAGAAAATAAAGAATAATTGCAAGAATAATAAAAAACGGAATCGCAACTCCGATTATCAGTATCAGTAAAACAATTATAACAGCCGCCGCTGCAATAACAACAGCCCTGCCATGCCAGGTAGAAAGATCGATTACTTTTTTCCATCTTTTCTCCTGCTGATGAGGAAGCTCTGTCTCATTGCCATAACTGCTTCCGTAAGAAGAATACTCTCCGTAATCTTCCTGTGTACTTCCATCATCTGTATCGATCAGAGTTTTTGCTATCAGATGCGGGTCTCCCAGTTCCTGCAGTACTTCCTGCTCTGAACGTCTGCCACGTACCTGAGACTGTATATAATCTTCATAATACCTGATATGTGCTGCTGCTTTGCCCTCCTGCATCTGACCGGCAAGCTGGCTTCTCAGGATTTCCAAAAATTCTTTTCTGTTCATCTTCTACACTCCATTTTGCCAGAAATACATGTCAAAACTCTACTGCTCGCTCCGTTATCAGTAACGTTCGTACTCTTATTTTACCATATATACCGCAGGTAGCAACTAATATAATCATAAACTTTTTATGAAATTCTTATAAACTCAATTACTGTTCACTCCGTTCTCAGTAACTGAGCCAAAATTCATTCCAGATTGCCTGCGGCAATGGAATTTTGGCTTGTATGTCTCGGGATTTTGGCATATTCATGCCAAAACACCTCGCGGGATAGTGGTGTGTGAACAATAACTAAACTTATACATCATTTCCCGACAATTTTTGCATACATCTCCGGTCTGCGGTCTCTGAAAAGTCCCCAGTTCAGTCTGTCTGCCTTTAATGCATCCAGGTCAAAAGTGCTTACAAGCACCCCCTCTTCCCCTCCGGGCAGTTCTGCACAGAGAGCACCTGTGTTGTCTGTGATAAAAGAAGAGCCGTAAAAATTAAGAGCAGATTTCTGCATTCCGTTTTCCGGACATGGCTCTACTGTTTCCTCACCGATTCTGTTGGCAGCGATCACAGGGATCAGGTTGGAGGCAGCGTGTCCCTGCATACATCTTCTCCAGTGTTCCATGCTGTCACATTCCAGGATGGGTTCACTTCCGATGGCAGTGGGATAAAAGAGAAGCTCTGCGCCCTGCAGTGCCATACATCTTGCCGTTTCCGGGAACCACTGATCCCAGCAGATTCCAACTCCAATGGTTCCAAATCTGGTATCAAAAACCTTAAAGCCAGTATCTCCCGGTGTGAAATAGAATTTTTCCTGATAATAATGGTCATCCGGAATATGTGTTTTCCGATAAATGCCGAGATTCTTTCCATCTGCATCCAGAACCGCAACGCTGTTATAAGTATTATTGACCTCTTTTTCATAAAAGCTGACCGGAATCACAATCCCCAACTCTGCCGCTACCCTGCTGAAATGACGCACTGCAGGGTTTTCCTCTGCAGTCTGCGCATATTCATAATACTCATATCTGCGCTCCTGGCAGAAATAGGGCCGTTCAAAAAGCTCCGGCAGAAGAACAATCTCAGCTCCCTTTGCTGCTGCCTGACGCACCAGTTCCTCTGCATGGGCAATATTTTTCTCCACACTTTTACTGCATTTCATCTGAACTGCTGCCACTGTTACATTTCTCATCCTGTCTGTTCCTCCTGCTCCTGTTTACATAAGTAAGTTTTTTCATAACTTTCAGGTAATAACCCTCAAACACATGACTCTCAAAGTTTTCTGCATCAAGGTCAGATATTTTTTCCGGGAATCTGCTGGGTGATACAGTGAATATTTCCACCGCCAACAATGATGGCTCTGGCATCAATGGGATAAATCCTTCTTTCAGGAAAACACTTCTGCAGAATCTCCACTGCCCTTTTGTCATTTTCATCCCCAAATTGTGGAAGGATGATCCCTCCATTGGAAATATAGAAATTCACGTAACTGGCAGCCATCCGTTCTCCTGCTTCCCGTTCGTCTTCTCCCTCTTCAAACACAAAGCCATCCACATCTTCCTGGGTAAGGCAGACCGGTTTCTGAGGAATCGGAAGCTTATGAATCTTAAATTTTCTGCCCTTTGCATCTGTTTCCTGTTCCAGCACCTTCAGATCAGCCAAAGACATGGCATACTGCGGATCTGTCTCATCCTCTGTCCATGCAAGCACAACCTCTCCGGGCCTTACAAAAGCGCACACGTTATCCACATGCTCATTGGTTTCATCCTGATAGATTCCACATGGAAGCCAGATAATCTTGTGGACACCGAGCCAGTACTTCAACTGTTCCTCTATCTGTTCCCTGCTCATCTGAGGATTGCGTCCCTGACTCAGAAGACAGGCCTCTGTAACGATCAGAGTCCCCTCTCCGTCAGAATGGATGGAACCGCCCTCAAGCACAAAAGGTCTGGCATCCAGACATGGACAACCAAGAGTCCTGCAGATAAAGGCAGCCACCCTGTCGTCCTTCTCCCAGTTCCGGTAAAGTCCATCAAAGTCTCCTCCCCAGGCATTAAACTGCCAGTCAACTCCACAGACCGCCCCTTTCTCATCCAGAACCATGGTTGCTCCCACATCTCTGGCCCAGGCGTCATCTGTCTCACATTCCAGCAAAGTCACACCGGAAACATTCCCAAGCTGATTCTTTGCATTCTCCATCTGAGCTTTGGAAACCAGCATATACACCTTTTCGCTCTCTCCAATAGCCTCTGCAACTTTCACAAATGCTTTCTGTGCTTCCCTTGCCCCATAATTCCAGGAACCGGGACGTTCCGGCCAGATCATCACACATCCCTCATGAGGCTCAAATTCTCCGGGCATACGATATTTTGTTCTGTTCTTCTCTGTAACTTCCATGTCTGTCTCCTTTTCTTTGATAGCCCGGCAGATATCAGGAAAGCCGGCTCTTAAAGTCTTCGTATCCGAAATGTCTGATAACCTCACACTCTCCGTCCTCATGCATAACCGCAATATCCGGCAGCGGCATACCGTTAAATGTATTATTCTTCACCATAGAATAAATCGCCATATCCATAAAATACAGCTTGTCCCCGATCCGGATCTCTCTGTCAAAGGAATAATCTCCGATCACATCTCCTGCCAGGCAGGTGCAGGAAGATAAGCGGTAGGTATATGCCTTCTCCCCTGCTTCCCCGCTGTCCTTAAGAGGCGGACGATAGGGCATCTCCAGCACATCCGGCATATGGCAGGCTGCAGAAGCATCCAAAATCAGCGTTCTGATCTCATTTTCCACAATGTCCATAACCTCTGTCACCAGATATCCGGCATTCAGGGCAACAGCCTCCCCGGGCTCCAGATAAATATCCAGATCATAGGTTTCCTTCATATGCTGAATACATTTTTCCAGGAGCTTTACATCATAATCCTCTCTGGTAATATGATGTCCGCCGCCCATATTCAGCCAGGAAACCTCAGACAGAAATTCTCCAAACTTCTCCTCTACCGCCTGCAATGTTTTCTCCAGGTCATCCGCATTCTGTTCGCAGAGCGTATGAAAATGCAGTCCGTCGATCCATTTCAGACATTCCCCGTCAAAGTTCTCTCTGGTAACCCCCAGCCTTGAACCCGGCGCACAGGGATCATAGATCGCATGATCCCTCTGAGTGGAGCATTCCGGATTAATACGGAGTCCCAGACTGGCTCCGGTACACACTTCTTTAAATTTCTTCAGCTGTGCTGTGGAATTAAAGATAATATGGTCACAGATACGATCCAGTTCCTCTATATCTTCTGTACGGTAAGCAGGGGAAAAAACATGATTCTCTTTCCCCATCTCTTCATATCCAAGCCTTGCCTCAAACAGACCGCTGGCAGTGGTACCTGCCAGATATTTTCCGATCATGGGATACAGCGCAAAGCCGGAAAACGCTTTCTGCGCCAGAAGGATCTTACACCCGGTATCCTCCTGGACTTTTTTCAAAATCTCCAGATTCTCCCGCATCTTCTTCTCATCGATCACATAGCAGGGAGTTTGCAGTTGATCAATCTTCATTGGCTTTCCAGACCTTTACCAGTTCAGGATCTTCGCAGACTTTCCATGGAAGTCCCCATTTGTTCAGTGCTTCCATATATGGATCCGGATCAAATTCTTCCACATTAAATACACCCGGCTTCTTCCACTGTCCGGTCACTACCATCATGGAACCGATCATAGCCGGAACACCTGTTGTATAGGAGATTGCCTGGGATTCCACCTCTTTATAGCATTCCTGATGATCACATACATTATAAATATAAATACTTTTCTCTTTTCCGTCCTTAACACCTGTGAAAATACAGCCGATATTTGTTTTACCCACTGTTCTCGGACCCAGAGATGCAGGATCCGGCAGAAGAGCTTTCAAAAACTGGATCGGCACGATCTCCTGTCCATTAAATTCCACAGGTGCGGTGGAAAGCATTCCTACATTTTCCAGACATTTCATATGTGTCAGATAGCTCTGTCCGAATGTCATAAAGAAACGGATCCTCTGTACTCCCGGAATATTTTTTGCCAGTGATTCAATCTCTTCATGATGAAGAAGATACATATCCTTCTTTCCTACCTCAGGGAAATCGTAGACAGATTTAAATTCCATAGGCTCTGTTTCTACCCAATGTCCGTCTTCCCAGTAGGAACCATTTGCGGAAACCTCTCGAAGATTGATCTCCGGGTTAAAGTTTGTGGCAAAAGGATATCCATGATCACCGCCGTTACAGTCCAGAATATCAATGGTATGGATTTCATCAAAATAATGCTTCAGGGCATAAGCACTGAATACACTGGTAACACCCGGATCAAAACCGGTTCCCAGAAGAGCAGTCAGTCCTGCTTCCTTAAATTTCTCATCATAAGCCCACTGCCAGGAATAATCGAAATATGCAGTAAAGCCTTTTTCTTTACATCTCTTTTCGTAGATTGCACGCCATGTGGGATCTTCTGTATCCTCTGCTTCATAATTGGCAGTATCAATATAATCCGCACCGGCTTCCAGACATGCATCCATGATGGTAAGATCCTGATATGGAAGTGCCACATTCAGGACAGCATCCGGCTTATAGGCTCTGATCAATTCTGCGACCTCTGCTGCATTATCCGCATCTACCTTTGCTGTCTCAATTTTTGTCTTCGTTGTACTTTCAATCTTCTCTTTGAGTGCATCGCATTTTTCCTTTGTCCTGCTTGCGATCATAATCTCTGTAAAAACATCGCTATTCTGACAGCATTTGCGAATTGCCACTGAAGCTACCCCACCACATCCGATTACCAATAATCTGCTCATAAACTGTTTTCCTCCTCTTCCAGTAAATCTTCTACATATTTTGGAAGCATAAATGCTCCTCTGTGAAGGTTTGTTGTATAATACCATGTTTCTATATTAAGATTATCAAACCTCTCCGGCCTGAAATCTTCCAGTGGATGATATTTCTTTGATGCAAATCCAAAAAGCCAGTATCCCGAGGGACAGGTAGGGATATGTGCCTGATAAACCCTGCTCACCGGAAATGACCGAAAAACCTTTCTGTGCATCTTTCTGCATTCCACCTCATCCTCATCATAAAAAGGACTTCCATGCTGATAAACCATGATTCCGTCATCTCTGAGAGCCTTATAACAGCTTCCGTAGAATTCCTTTGTAAAAAGTCCCTCCGTATGTCCCAGCGGATCTGTGGAATCATTGATGATCAGGTCATATCTGGCCTTTTTATTCCGCAGGAACCGAAGGCCGTCTTCATAATAAATGTTGACTCTCTCATCCTTCAGTCCCTGGGCAATATCCGGAAACATCTCCGCACATACATCCACAAACATTTTATCGGATTCCACCACATCAATGCTCTCAATCTGTGGATAATGGATCAGTTCTCTGGCAACTCCACCGTCACCGCCGCCGATGATCAGAACATTTTTTACATTGGGATGTACTGTCATTGGCACATGCGTAACCATCTCATCATAAATAAATTCATCTTTATCAGAGAATACGATCTCACCGTCCAGAGCCACAAATCTCCCAAATTCTTCAGACTCAAACACATCGATTCTCTGAAATTCACTTTCCCCTGAAAATAACTGTCGGTTAATCCGGACAGAAAGCTTTACATTTCCTGTATGGAACTCAGAATACCATAATTCCATGATCAGATACCCCCTTTCAGGACCTGAAGATGTTCTACCTTCGGATCCTCCATTCCCTGCATGGAACAGCCTTTGTCTCTTGCATAAAGAATGTATTCTACAATTTCCTGTGTCACCATTTCTCCAGGAGCAAGAATCGGGATTCCCGGAGGATAACACATAACAAATTCACCGCTGATCCTGCCTGCCGCCTGTTCCATGGGCAGAGATTCTTTCTCCGCATAAAATGCCTGCTGTGGAGACGCCACCACTGCAGGTGCGATATATTCCCCGGAAAGCATACCTGTGCTGTCCTTCTTATACAGACGTTCAATATCAGCCAATGCCCCTACCAGCCTCTCAATATCCTGAAGCCTGTCTCCAATGGAAATGTAAGCCAGAATATTACAGATATCTCCAAACTCGATCTGAATATCATATTCATCTCTGAGAAGATCATAAACTTCAATACCTGCCAGCCCATTTCCCAGTGTATAAATGGAGAGTTTTGTAACATCAAAATCAAAAACACTGGTTCCATTGATCAGATCCATACCATATGCATAATA
Organism: Blautia wexlerae DSM 19850; assembly: GCF_025148125.1. Taxonomy (NCBI): domain Bacteria; kingdom Bacillati; phylum Bacillota; class Clostridia; order Lachnospirales; family Lachnospiraceae; genus Blautia; species Blautia wexlerae. The sequence goes on along the minus strand of NZ_CP102267.1, from coordinate 448,173 downwards.
ACCGCCGATCTCATTGATCTCCTCTCTGGCATACTGCGCCATCCCTGCAACCTTTTCAAAGGATTCCTCTCCTCTGAGTGCCAGATTTCTTCTGGAGATATCCAGACTGGACAACAGAAGATAAGAAGCGCTTGTGGTCTGAGTCAGATTGATGATCTGGCGCACTTTCTCTGCATTCATACTCTTATTCAAAAGCAGCAGCGAACTCTGTGTCAGACTTCCGCCGGATTTGTGCATGGAAACTGCCGCCATGTCAGCACCTGCCGCCATTCCGGATACAGGAAGGTTTCTGCCGAAATAAAGATGGGTTCCATGAGCCTCATCTGCCAGCACCTTCATTCCTCTTGCATGAGCCTTCTTTACGATAGTCCGCAGATCCGAACAAATTCCATAATAGGTAGGGTTATTTACAAGAACTGCCACCGCATCCGGATTCTCATCCATAGCCTTCTCCACCTGACTGACTTCCATGCCAAGGGAAATGCCCAGCTGCGCATTCACCTCCGGGTTTACATAAACCGGAATTGCACCGCACAGTACCAGGGCATTGATGGCACTTTTATGTACATTTCGCGGCAGAATGATCTTATCCCCTGCCTTGCAGACAGACAGGATCATGCTCTGCACTGCAGATGTGGTTCCTCCTACCATAAGGAATGCATGCGCTGCGCCAAAAGCATCTGCTGCAAGCTCCTCCGCTTCTCTGATCACCGAAACCGGGTGGCAGAGATTGTCCAGCGGCTTCATAGAATTAACATCCAGCCCCACACATTTCTCTCCCAGCAACTGTGCAAGCTCCGGATTTCCTCTTCCTCTTTTATGTCCCGGCACATCAAAGGGAACGACTCTCTTCTTTCGGAAACGTTCCAGTGCTTCATATATGGGCGCATGCTGTTGTCTTTCATAATCCATTTGACATGTTCCTCTTTTCCTGTCGTCATGTACCGGCAAATACAGTTCTATCATTCAGCAATTGTATACTGCCTCAAACCGGCACAATGATTCAATTATTTCTCTATATATTCAAGTCGAACGCATGTGAGACACATCCTCGCAAAACGTTTATCTCCAACCATATCCTTTATATTTGCTATATCTGCACAAAAAAAGAAGCAGATAAGTTCATTCACCATCTGCTTCTCTCATGATCTATAGAATTTCTCAGGCTCTGTCTCTTTATATACTGACCGGATTTCCCGTATAAATCCGTCTGTATCCTGTGCCTGTTCCCGTATTCTGAAATATTCATGACTGCTGTCGTCTTCAATCGCTGGCAAATATATGCTATGCTCTTATTGACCGTTTCACAAGATGATGTGTGCTTACGCACTGATTATTATAAAGTAATCAACTTATAAAATTTGAGCTTCTAACTCAATCAATAATGTGGTGTCTCCCACCCGGCAACTGCCCCGCCTGTCCGTATGGCTTAACATTCAGAAACTGTCTCTGAATGTGAGCAAATATTTGCATGAAAACGATAGTGTCTTTTCATACTAAAGATGAGAATAACATATCTTCTGAACTGTTGTCAATTCCATTTTCCATATTTTGCACTAGAGCGTGTCTGAAAAAGGCTTTCTGCAAGATGTGCGTCACAATTTGTGGGATATTTTGCCCGGATGAGGGCGCCGTAGCGGGCTACGGCAACTGAATTCGGGTGAAATATCCCGCAAAGTGGGGGCGTGCAGATTGCGGGAATGATTTTTCAGACACGCTCTAGCTTTACCCGCTTTTTATATTTTCTTCATTTATCAGGGAAAACTGTGTCTATTTTTTAACAATTTCTTCCCTTGAGAAAACGTATTTTCTTTCATTACCAGGGATTACGATTCTCTTCTCTTATCAATTTGCACAACTTTTATCCAGTTTACTCACATTTTTTGACGTTTCAACAAAAATTTTCTTGACATTTTTTTCTCAAAATGATATATTGTATTCATCAATTGAAAGAACCTTCGAGTACTGACGGAAAGAGTGGAGTGCAAACCACGTGGAGTCGGAGGTTTGTGGGAGCCGACCGTCTGGGCAGTATTTGAAATATTCAGATACTGGCCTTTTTTTATAACTTTCAGGGCAGAAATCAGGAATACCAGGCAGATCGGCCAATACTTCTTTCAATTAATAATTGTTGCTGATCGCGGAGTGAACAGCAACAGAAGTTTTTCATGTTATGCGGAAACGAAAGGAGAAAAACAATTATGGGATTCAAATCAGACATTGAAATTGCACAGGAATGCGAGATGCTTCCAATTACTCAGATTGCAGAAAAAGCAGGTATTGACGACAAATATCTGGAGCAGTACGGAAAATACAAAGCAAAAATCGACTACAATCTTCTGAAAGAAAGCGATAAGAAGGACGGAAAATTAATCCTCGTTACAGCTATCAACCCAACTCCTGCAGGAGAAGGTAAAACTACTACTACTGTAGGTCTTGCAGATGGTATGCAGAGACTTGGCAAGAGTGTTATGGTAGCTCTTCGTGAGCCATCCTTAGGACCGGTATTCGGTGTTAAAGGCGGTGCAGCAGGCGGCGGATATGCACAGGTTGTTCCTATGGAAGACATCAACCTTCACTTCACAGGTGACTTCCATGCAATCGGCGCAGCTAACAACTTACTGGCAGCTATGATCGATAACCATATCTTCCAGGGCAACGCATTAAACATTGACCCACGTAAGATCACATGGAGAAGATGTGTGGATATGAACGACCGTCAGCTTCGTAACGTAGTAGACGGCCTTGGCGGAAGAACAAACGGTATGCCTCGTGAAGACGGATACGACATCACAGTTGCATCTGAAATCATGGCAGTTCTCTGTCTTGCAAGCGACATCAAAGACCTGAAAGAAAGATTATCCAAGATCATCATCGGATATACATACGGAAAAGTTTCCGAGCAGAAACCTGTAACAGCAGGTGACCTTCACGCAGAAGGCGCTATGACAGCCCTGTTAAAAGATGCTCTGAAACCAAACCTTGTACAGACTCTGGAACACGTTCCTGCAATCGTACATGGCGGACCATTCGCAAACATCGCTCATGGATGTAACTCTGTAACAGCTACAAAGATGGCTATGAAGCTTGCTGATTATGCAATCACAGAAGCTGGTTTCGGTGCTGACCTTGGTGCTGAGAAATTCCTTGATATCAAATGCCGTATGGCTGGTTTAAAACCAAGCGCAGTTGTAATCGTAGCTACAGTACGTGCCCTGAAATACAACGGCGGCGTTGCTAAAGCTGACCTTAACAATGAAAACCTGGAAGCTCTTGAAAAAGGTATCCCGAACCTGTTAAAACACGTTTCCAACATCAAAAACGTATACAAACTTCCATGTGTTGTTGCTATCAACGCATTCCCTACAGATACAAAAGCAGAGCTTGACTTTGTAGAAGCTAAATGTAAAGAACTGGGCGTTAACGTTGCTCTTTCTGAAGTATGGGCAAAAGGCGGCGAAGGCGGAATCAAACTTGCAGAAGAAGTTATCCGTCTTGTTGAAGAACCAAACGACTTCTCCTATGCATATGAACTGGAAGGTTCTATCGAAGACAAACTGAACCAGATCGTTCAGAAAGTATATGGCGGTAAGAAAGTAGTTCTGACAGCTAACGCTCAGAAACAGGCGAAACAGTTAGAAGCTCTTGGATTCGGCAACTGCCCGATCTGTGTAGCTAAGACTCAGTACAGCTTAACAGATGACCAGACCAAACTGGGTGCTCCTACTGACTTCGAAGTTACAGTACGTAACCTGAAGATTTCCGCTGGTGCAGGATTCATCGTAGCTCTTACAGGCGAGATCATGACAATGCCAGGTCTTCCTAAAGTTCCGGCTGCTGAGAGAATCGATGTAGACGAGACAGGTAAGATCACAGGTCTGTTCTAATCCAGTTGAAATCAATCGAATAATTCAAAAATATAAAAATCATATTTATATATGATATGTGTCCAGACGATTTTACAGGCGGGAAGATTTTCCCGCCTGTTTTTTTCTTTATTTTTTTATAAGATAATCTTTTCCGGAAATACCAGGTTCCGTCATATGGATCGGATCCAGAATGCGATTAAGTTCATCCTCGTCCATAAGCTTTTCTTTCAGAATCAGACTTCTTACAGATTCACCTGTCTTAATTGCCTTTTTTGCAATATCCGCAGCCTTCTGATATCCAAGATGGGGGCTGATTGCAGTGATAATACCTACACTGTTTTCTACCAGATAACGGCATCTTTCTTCATTTGCCGTAATTCCTACAATACAATTATCCACCAATGTCTGGACTGCATAGCCAAGAGTATCGATAGACTGGAACATGCAATAGAAAATAATCGGCTCAAACGCATTTAATTCCAGCTGACCAGCCTCTGCAGCCATGGTAATGGTAACATCATTACCAATAATATTAAAAGCAACCTGATTCACTACTTCAGGAATAACCGGATTAACTTTACCTGGCATAATAGAGGAACCATTCTGTTTTGCCGGAAGATTAATCTCCCCAAAACCAGTACGTGGACCGGAGGACATCAGACGGAGATCATTTGACATTTTGGAAAGAGTTACCGCACATGCTTTCACAGCACCGGAAACGGCTACAAATGGATCCAGATTCTGAGTGGAATCAATCAGATCAAAAGCCTGTATAAAGTCCATTCCCGATATTTCAGTGAGATTTGGAACAATTCTTCTCAGATAGCCCTCATCTGCATTAATTCCTGTTCCAATAGCAGTACCTCCCATATTAAGAGTCCGCATTTCATCCATTGCTTTATCCATTCTGTGGATATCACGCATGATTGCTACCGAATATGCCTTAAATTCCTGTCCCAGACGAATTGGTACTGCATCCTGCATCTGTGTACGCCCCATTTTTATTATGTGATCAAACTCTGTAGCTTTTTCATTAAGAGCATCATAGAGGCGAAGAAGCTGTTTTTTCAGATTCTGCAACAAACGAAGAGAAGTCATTTTACCGGCAGTAGGAATAACGTCATTGGTAGACTGTCCACAATTCACATCATCGTTAGGATTTATAATTGTATAATCGCCCTTTTTTCCTCCCAGTATCTCAATCGCGCGATTTGCAATTACTTCATTGGCATTCATATTTAAAGATGTGCCAGCTCCTCCCTGAACAGGATCCACAATAAATTCATTATGGAATTTTCCTGAAACAATTTCATCACATGCCTGGACAATCGCCTGTGCTTTTTTCTTCTCAAGAAGCCCCACCTCACAATTGGTTATCGCTGCTGCTTTTTTTATGTATGCAAGACTGTTAATAATTTCCGGATGCATATTCAGCCCCGTAATGTGGAAATTTTCAGCCGCACGTAAGGATTGTACTCCATAATATACATCTTCCGGAATATCCTTTACACCAATAGAATCCCTTTCTACACGATAGTCTGTTTTTTTCATAGTTATTCGCCCTCCCATGTATTTGCCCTCATTATATATCTCTGCTATAATATAATCAAATACATATATTTTTATAAAATATATAGTGTTTAAATTATATATTGGAGGAGTTTATATGTTTCAGGGAATGGAATACATCTATGAGGTCTACAAGGAAAAAAGCTTTTCCAAAGCTGCTGCTGCTCTTTTCATTTCGCAGCCTTCTTTAAGCGCCAATGTAAAACGTGTGGAAAACCGTATTGGCTATCCTATTTTTGATCGAAGTACCAAACCTTTGCAGTTAACTGAAGTTGGAAAACATTATATACAGGCTGTTGAAAAAGTCATGGATATTGAAAATAATCTCGAAAACTACCTACTGGATCTGGGAAATCTCAAAACAGGAACTCTTAATGTAGGTGGCAGTAACTTTTTTTCTTCGTGGATTCTGCCTCCCCTTATTGCTGATTTTTCCCAAAAATTCCCCCATGTTCAAATTTCTCTTGTAGAAGAAAGTACAGCAAAGCTATCCCAGTTTCTCCAGGCCGGAAAGTTAGATCTGGTAATTGATAACTGTATTCTGGATAACCAGATTTTTGAACATTATATCTACCAGAAAGAACAACTTCTTCTAGCGGTTCCCAAAAATTATTCAGTAAATACCAGACTGCAGGAATATCAGATTCCTATTGAGGAAATCCGGAACGGGCAGTTCCGTTCTTCTCATATTCCTTCTGTTCCATTAAACAAATTCGAGAACGAACCATTTATTATTCTTCGTTCAGATAATGATACCGGTAAGCGTGCACTTACCATTTGTCAGGAAAATCACTTTTCGCCTTCTGTAGTATTTCGCCTGGATCAGCAGATGACTGCCTATAATATTGCATGTTTGGGAATGGGTATCACTTTCATCGGGGATCTTCTGCTCTCCAGAGTTCCAACAAATTCAGAACTTGTTTTTTATAAGCTGCCCGGTCAGAGCAGTAAACGCACTGTGTTTTTTTACTGGAAGAAAGGCCGCTATATCAGCAGAGCCATGGAAGAATTCCTGAAGCTGCCCTTTTCCTGATATGTCATAATCAAATAGGCTATGGTGATTGGTCATCATCAGATGTACGTCAAAATGGGGTTGTTGTGCTAAATAAGCACAACAACCCCAGTATGTCAGGCAGATATTCGATTAGAACAATGGCTTCATCGCCGGATACAGAGTTCTGAACTTCTGATATCTCTCTTCATATTTTGCAACCAGTTCAGGATCCGGTTCTACCGTATCAACAACTTTGGCAAATTTCTTACCGATGGTTTCTACATCCGGGTAAGCACCACAGCCTACTGCTGCCAGCATAGCTCCACCCATGGACGGTCCTTCTTCGTTCTCCAGAACATCAACCTTCAGGTTCATAACGTTTGCAATGATCTTCTTCCACAGTGGGCTCTTAGCTCCACCACCGCAGATCTTGGTTCTCTCAATCTTGATTCCAAGGTTTCTTGCAACTTCCAGGGAATCACGAAGACCAAAGGCAACACCTTCCAGAACAGCCTGTGTCATGTCTGCTCTTGTGCTGTCCATGGACATTCCGAAGAATACACCTCTTGCATCAGGATTATTATGAGGTGAACGTTCTCCCATCAAATATGGAAGGAAGAATACATGATTCTCTCCCAGCTTCTGAATTGGAGCCTGCTCTGCTGCGAAATCCTTTGTCTGAAGAATCTCCTCTGCCCACCATTTGTTACAGGAAGCTGCGCTGAGCATGCATCCCATCAGATGATAGCTTCCATCTGCATGACAGAAAGAATGAAGTGCGTTATTTTCGTCCACACCAAAGTTTTTACTGGAAATAAACACAGTTCCGGATGTTCCAAGAGAAATATTACACTGACCGTCACCAACTGTACCTGTTCCTACAGCAGCTGCCGCATTGTCACCTGCACCTGCAACAACTTTTACATTCTCACTGAATCCAAGTTCTTTCGCAATCTCAGGTTTCAGAGTTCCTACTACTTCCCAACTCTCATACAGTTTCGGAAGCTGCTCTTCTGTGATTCCACAGATCTCCAACATTTCTTTTGACCAGCAGCGGTTCTTCACATCAAGAAGAAGCATACCGGAAGCATCAGAAACATCTGTACAAAAAGAACCGGACAGACGATATGCCAGATAATCCTTAGGAAGCATAATCTTTACTACCTTCTTAAAGTTCTCAGGCTCATTTTTCTGCATCCAGAGGATCTTCGGTGCTGTGAAGCCTGCGAAAGCAATATTTGCTGTATACTGTGAAAGTTTGTCTTTTCCGATCACTGTATTCAGATATTCTGTCTCTTCGCCTGTACGTCCGTCATTCCAGAGGATTGCAGGACGGATCACATTATCATCCTTGTCAAGTGTTACCAGACCATGCATCTGGCCGCCAAAACCAATTCCTGCTACCTGCGCTCTGTCGATATCCTTTGTCAGCTCTTTCATGCCTTCCATACTCTGCGCAAACCAGTCTTCCGGTTTCTGCTCAGACCAGCCCGGATGTGGGAAGAATAAAGGATATTCTCTGGATACGATGTTACAGATTTTTCCTGATTCTTCCATAAGAAGAAGTTTTACAGCGGAAGTACCAAGATCAATACCGATATAATACATAAGTGCTCTCCTTTTCTATTTCTAATCTAATACATCCCAGGGTAAACCCCCGGGATGTATTAAAATTTATAGTGTCAGTCTGTTTATCTGAATTAACCCCATGGATTTTCTGTCGGGTATCTTACACCTGCCGGCTGGTTGTATCCGATCTCTTCAACCGGAACACCGATGTATTTGAATACTTCAAACAAAGCTTTTCCATAATGTCCGAATGCAACTGCTCCGTGATGTGGATATCCTCCCTCAATCAGTACATGACGGTAGAAACGTCCCATTTCAGGAATTGCAAATACGCCGATCGCACCGAAAGATTTTGTTGCAACCGGAAGAACTTCACCGTGTGCAATATATCCGCGGAGTTTGTTATCAGCAGTGCTCTGCAGACGATAGAAAGTGATATCTCCAGGAACAATATCTCCTTCAAGAGTTCCGTTTGTAACTTCTACCGGAAGAGATCTTGCCATGATCATCTGATACTTCATCTCACAGAAAGAAAGCTTGCTGGAAGCTGTATTTCCGCAGTGGAATCCCATAAATGTATCTTTCAGTGTGTAATCAAATTTGCCCTCAATAGACTCTTTGTACATATCCTTCGGTACAGAGTTGTTGATGTCAAGCAGTGTAACTGTATCCTGGCTTACAACAGTTCCAATGAACTCACTTAATGTACCATAAATATCAACTTCGCAAGATACCGGAATGCCCTGAGCAGTCAGACGGCTGTTTACGTAGCAAGGAACAAATCCAAACTGTGTCTGGAATGCAGGCCAGCATTTTCCTGTTAAGGTTACATATTTACGATATCCTCTGTGAGCCTCTACCCAGTCCTTCAGAGTCAGTTCATACTGAGCAAGTTTTGCAAGAATCTCAGGTTTCTTGTTTCCTGCACCCAGTTCTTCTTCCATTTCTTTAACAATTGCAGGGATTCTCTCATCTCCGGCATGTTTGTTGAATGCTTCAAACAGGTCAAGTTCGGAATTCTCTTCAATCTCAACTCCAAGGTTGTAAAGCTGTTTGATCGGTGCATTACAAGCAAGGAAGTTTGTGGGACGAGGTCCGAAGCTGATGATCTTTAAGTTGCTGAGTCCTTCTACTGCTCTTGCGATCGGAAGGAAATCATGGATCATATCTGCGCAGTCTTCTGCGTCACCAACCGGGTATTCCGGAATATATGCTTTTACATTGCGAAGCTGTAAGTTATAGCTTGCATTTAACATACCGCAGTATGCATCTCCACGTCCCTGGATCAGATTATCCTGTGTTTCTTCTGCTGCTGCACAGAACATCTTCGGTCCTTCGAAATGCTTTGCAAGAAGTGTTTCGGAAATTTCCGGTCCGAAGTTTCCAAGATATACACAAAGTGCATTACATCCCGCTTTCTTGATATCTTCAAGAGCCTGAACCATATGGATCTCGCTCTCTACGATACAGATCGGACATTCATAAATGTCTGCTGCATCATATTTCTTTGTATAAGCCTCTACAAGTGCTTTTCTTCTGTTTACGGAAAGGCTTTCCGGGAAACAGTCACGGCTTACTGCTACAATTCCGACTTTTACTTTTGGCATGTTATCGATCATGATAGATTCTCCTTTTTCTTAATACGATTTTGGGGTTAATTTATTATTTATTTGGGGTTTCATTCATTACCTCATCTATTTCTGTCAGCAGTACTCAGACCGAGATTTGCTATCAGTCAATGGTGATATTCTCTCCACGAAGTCCGTTTACTGCACCCTCGATTGCCGCATCTTCATGTGCAATGAGCCATTTGTTCTTAGCTGTCAGCAGGCTGTCCTCGCCTGTCTTAGCTGTCTCAAATGTAAGATCTGTATTGGTTCCTGCCGGAAGTACGACTACACACTGGAAACCGCCATCCTGTACATTGCATGGCGCATAATGAAGTGTAGTTGCATATACTTCAATACCTGTTCCTGCAGGTACCAGGAATGCTTCGATCTTAGAAGTATCATATGTAAAATCATCTGTGATATCCTGCTGGCTTCCGATAAGCAACACCAGATCTGTTACCGCTACATTGATCTCTGAACTGCGGTGATATTCTACTGCATTTAATTTCTTATTATGTCCGTTGCAGTATCCAATTTCGATCGGGATTCCGCCAAATCCTTTATTCTGCAGTGCTTTTGCTACATCCAGAGCTTCCAGCTCCTCAACAGATGGTACATAAACCACATCATCCGGAACCGGTGTATGTTTCATTTCTTTGAGAAGAGCACTGAAGTCATACCCTTCAAGCACCTTTCCATATTTACGGAAGGAAGCATCTGTTACATTCTGAATTTTCACTTCAAAAACCTCCTTATATTCTGTAGATATTACGTTTTCTTGACTGTGCTTAGAATATATCAGAATAAATGGTACTTTTCGCCAGTTTTCTTGTCTAATCTATAGCGTTTTTTTGACCTTTTTCATTTATCTGTTTTCGCATCTCACTTGGAAGTACCCCATATCTTTTCTGAAATTCCCCGGAAAAACCCCTGCTGCTGCAGAATCCATTATCTAGTGCAATCTGACTAATCGTATGGTCTGTATTCAGCAAATCTCTGTACGCATATGCCATACGAATATCCTGCAGATAGGTTTTATAGTTTATTTTTGCATATTTTTGGAACATTCGCGACAAATATGCATCCGAGTATCCAAAAGTAGCCGCCACATCAGAAAGCTTCAGTTCCTCCCTGTAATGTTCACGCATATATGTGGTGATTTTTGACAATGCATCCAGACGGCGGCTGTGTCGGATGTCCTTCTCCCTGGTCTCTGTCACACGGTAATCCTTCACCAGGATATACATGATCTCGTAAAAAATAGAAATTGTCCGGAACTCATATCCAATTTTCCGCTCGGAATACACATGATATAATTTACGAAGCAAAGAAGCCAGTTTCTTATCCACCAGCTCCTCCTGCCCCCGAAAACGGATATATCTCTGGGCAGTAAAATAATTCTCAAACTGTTTCAGAGGAATCTGCAGAACTACCGTTTTATTTTTCTCCACAGCATGGATAGAGTGGATCTCATTGGAATTAATGATTATCTGCTCTCCAGCTTTCAGCGGATATTCATCCTTATTTACAAAAAAATCCAGGCGCCCCTCCATCACAGCAAAAATCTCTACAGACGTATGCCAGTGCTTCTCACGCACATAATTGCCATTTCCTCCTTCAAAAAGAAAAACCTTAAACGGAAATCCCTCATTAGGAATGATCAGTTCATGCTGAAACTCCATATATATATATATTCACCTCCTAATAAAATACCGCAGTATCCGGACATTCCAGCATACTGCGGCTATTTTGATAACTATCCAGCTTTCTGCATACCAAATCTGCTGGATGATCCTATTCTTCATATAGTCCCACCCACTGCTTATTGCTTTTCGCAATTGAAGCAGGGGACTTACTTGATTCGGTTAAGATAACACATTATTTGCAGAGCTCTGCCACAACCTGATTAATCACCTTTCCGTCTGCTTTTCCTTTCATATCAGCCATAACAGCCTTCATGATCTGACCCTTATTTTTCGTTGCAATCACATCTGCAAATTTTTCTTCCAGATATGTCTTTACCTCTGCTGCATCCATCTGTTTTGGTGCATATTTGGCAATCACATCATACCTTGCCTGATATTCAGCCTTCAGATCCTCGCGGCTCTCCGGACAGGTATCCAGCTGTTCTTTTACAGTTTTCAACTCCTTCAAAATAACTCTGTCCACCAGATCGCTCTTAATTTCATCACGGCATCCCTCATCGATCGCTACTTTTTTTACTGCAGAGATCAGAGAGGAGACTGCTTCTTTTGTTACTTTATCTTTGGCTTTCATAGCTGCAACCATATCTTTTCTTAATACTTCTAATTCCATTTTATATTCCTCCTCGTTTTTTCTAGTGATTCCATATCGTTCTACTGCTGCACAGTCAAATGCGCCTGCATTCCTGATATTTTTCACTCAAATAATAATTCTATTCATCATAGCATACCACGATTTATCTGAAAATCCAATGCTAATTGGCATGAAAATTAATTTTTTAGTCCCCGCTTCATCGTGTTCTCCAGTTCCTCCATTTGTCCCAAGATCAGTTTCTGTCTGTCATCAAACAGTAGTCCCTTGTTGTGACGGTAATACTGATCTGAACCATTCTCACGGATAAACCAGAGACTGTAATAATTGGCATTCAGTTCTGTGATAAAAGCTACCATTTCCTGACTGTCACCAAAGGCTGCTTCCATAAAATCAAAAACATTCTGAAGCGTCTGAGAGATATATTCTGTCTGAGTTTCCAGGTTGTCTGCCTCCGCTGTAAAAGCAGTTTTTGTCTGCTCATAGGTATCTTTTTCTGAAATTTCAATAGCTTTATTATTCTCTGTTTTATCTTCAGAACCAGTTTCTCCCCTCAGTTCTATCCATAATTTCTCAAGAAAATCCACTGTACGGATAAATACTTTTTCTTCATTTTTAGTGAGAAGCTCAGATTTTTTTGCAGTCTGAAAATCATTTTCTGCCTTTTTATAAATGGATTCCAGCGTCATTTCCGGAAGGTTATCTCTGTATTCTGTCATGTAACCATAGAGCTTTGTCACATAGGCATCCATAAAATAACAGTCTGCAAATAACTGGCTGAGCTTTCCGTTCAGCAGACCAACAATACTCAGATGCTCATCCAGTGAAGCATTGCGGATCTTACCCAGAGTGATGGGTGTCCATTTACCCTGAAGCAGATCCTCCACTGCATAGTCTGTCTTATACTTATTGTATAATGCCAGATATGCGGCAAAATCTTTTGCGATCATTGGATGCTGGATATACTGATATACCACCTCTCTGTCCACTTCTTTATCCAGTGTTTCATATACCTGTATCAGCCTTGAAAGATCTTCCCAGCCTCTGGCAGTGGCAAAAATCCGTCCGTCTACTGTGTTCTCCATTCTGTAGAAATTCTTTCTGCGAAGCTCCAGATAAGAGATAACAGCCGGATGGATTCCCTGCTCATAGGCATATTCTTTCCACACTTCAAAATCCGGCTGCACATCAATCCTCTTGATTCTGTCAAGGGTTACTACGTCAAATTCGCGGACAGATTTATTGTATTCCGGCGGATTTCCTGCTGTCACGATCACCCATCCTTCCGGTACTTTCTGATTGCCAAATGTCTTTCCCTGAAGAAACTGCAGCATCATAGGCGCCAAGGTCTCTGATACGCAGTTAATCTCATCAATAAAAAGAATCCCTTCTTTCAGGCCTGTCTTCTCCATCTTTTCATAGACAGAGGCAATAATCTCACTCATAGTATATTCTGTGACAGAAAAAGTCTCCTGACCAAAGGTTTTCTCTTTGATAAACGGCAGTCCTACTGCACTCTGACGGGTGTGATGTGTGATAGTATAAGATACCAGACCTACCTTACATTCCCTGGCGATCTGTTCCATAATCTGCGTCTTTCCAATACCCGGTGCCCCCATAAGGAGAATTGGTCTCTGACGTATGGCCGGAATCAGATATTCTCCAAATTCATCCTTCGCAAGGTATGCTTCTATTGAGTCCTTTATCTCCTGTTTTGCTCGTTTTATATCCATAATGTAAATCCTTTCCTGCTGAACACTTCTTACTTTTACTCAGTTTTCTCATTTCCTTGATATCCACGAATTGCTCCGCGATTTGCAGCTCCCGCAATTATAATTTTCTCTCTTCATTACCTGTCTGGCTTCTCAAAATCATCCTCATCCAGGATCAGTTTCATAGCCCATACCGGCACATCCACATCTCTGTAATTATCCTGCATAAACACAAATGCAGTCTTATATGGTGGCATTTTCTTCGGGTAAATCCCGAATCCATCCGTAAAATAGATCAGCCCTTTCAGGTTATGAAATTCATGCTGTTCCAGCAGTTTGTCCACCCATTCAAATGCAGGCCTGAAATCTGTTCCGCCATCTCCATACAGTTCCAGATGTTCCATATAGTCTTTCATTTCTTTCCGGGAGGTAATCTTTTTATCTGTGTGGACTTTCTCATCACACTGAATGATGTGCACATTGATTTTTGTAAAAAAGCTCTCACTCTCACTAAGTACACCATAGATTTCCTCCAGAAACTTTCTCACCAGTTCTCCTGAACAGGACATGGAGGTATCAATGACGATCACGAACTCCTCTATCTTCTTAACTTCTTTGGATTCCAATGGTTCGATCAACGGCATATTTCCATAAAGACGCAGACCGTAAGTATAGAAATTGTAATCAAAACTGTCATCATCCACTGCCAGTTCTTCATGAAAAACTGCAAATTTCCGCAGGAATTCTCTGTAATCGTACCGACTTCTGTTCTCTGTTTTTATCTGCTCCAGGAAATCTCCGTCCCGCTCACCTGCCTCCTGTGAAAAGGTTTCCAGGTCCGTCTCGATTCCATCATTGATCTCCCCCCATTTGCGGCTGAGCATGGGATTCGGTTTCTGATCCGGTTTCTTACTTTCCCAGTATCTGTGGTCATCTGTGCGAAATTCCTGTTCCAGATTTGTAAGATCCTTTTCGTTCAGATTCCATTCTGACAATATTTTATATACTCTCTGTGCGTTGAGGGTTTTTCCCTCTTTTTCAAGGAGACGGTAGGTTTCCCTTCGCAGAAGACTGCGTGAGAAACGGATACTCCGATAGCTCATCCCATCTATCATATGCTCCACTGCAATGTCACAACTCAGATCACGCATACGTTCCTGGATTGTGATTCCATCGTCTGCCCTCTTCTTACTTTCTGTACCGCTCCATGCAAAATGCCGGAAAATACAGTGGAATACCATATGCAGATACCCTCTGTTCACCAGAATCCTGTTCTCTCTATATAAGCCTCCCAGCATCTGCGGCTGGAAATACATCACTCTTCCATCCGTTCCAAATCCATGGACCTGACCATCCATCTGATAAGAAAAACTGCTCAGCGCCACATCCAAAAACCGCATTCCCAGATATAATTCATCCCGCGCAGCCCTGAGAATACTGCTGCCGATTTCCTGCAAACGCTCTGCTCTTTCTGCTATTTCCTGTATTTTATCCTCTGGCTGCATCATTATTTTCCTCTATATCTATCACAGTTCAAACCTCTTTTTTCTTAGTATAGTTCTTCTATTCAAAGATTTTTCTGTAGTTTGTGATTGTTCATTTTTCCCCTGCTCTGTCCTGTCAGCTTCCTGACTATTTTGCAGCTTATCCACATCTATACGTTCACTTCCTGCCGTATTATCCACCAGATTTGCTCTTTCATTCATCAAAAATGCGGATACTTCCGTTTCTTTTCTCTTAGATGCACAATCTAACGCAGAATCAATTCCTTCCAGTGTCCAGAGTTTTTGCGAGGATATCACTTCCAATCTGTGCATATCCTCCTGCTTTACCAGATATTCTGCAATATCTCCCAGATTCTTACGGATATATTCCCTGTAATTCTCCCTGGCTTTCCCGGTCAGTTCATAAGGAAACTCCAGTCTGCCAAATGACATATCAACCAGAACTTCCAGCTTATCCATGGCTACCGCCATTTCAAAAAGCCTGTCATATTCCTGATAATTCAGCTCCTTATCATAAAAACACTGCCTGTAATTACTGCCTGATCCATGATATTCCGTATACAAAATACGCGCCGGAGTGTTCTCAACCGCCTCATCATAATGCTCCGGAAATACAAGTCTGGCTTCTTCATACTCATAAAGAAAGTTTACATCTATCCTCTGCCACATCTCGCCCAGCATTTCCTTAACGCCTGACTTCTTTCCCTGTCTCATATGAACAGTCAGCTTCTCCAATGCATGGCAGCCTGTAAATGCACCACAGCCTATCTGCATCAGGCTGTCAGAAAACTCCAGCTTTTTCAGATTCCCGCAGCCATAAAAAATATATCGTCCAATCTCTTTTAAAGTGTAAGGAAAAACAATCTCCTCCACGTCATTTCCTGCCAGAACATGCTCTTCTCTGCCAAACCCAAGACCCTCTGACACTTCCCACAGGCTGGCATTTTTCAGTTCTTCTTTCTCATCCATATGACTGGAGAATGCATACGGTGCCGCACTAATTACCAATTTGTCATCTATCATTCCCGGAATCTCAACTCTGCTTTCTATTCCAAAACACCGCAGAATTTCAATCCCGCCAGATTTCTCTCTGTAGTAAATCTTCATTTTCTCATTTCTCCCCGAAGATATTTTCTCTCAAAGCACATAAAATCATCCCTGAAAAGTATAATACTTCCCAGGGATTTTTTCCAGACAATATAATTAGCGTAAAACCAACTCCGGTTTAAAATTCAGATAGTCTCCTGACACCAGCTTGTACTCTATTCCATCCACATAGCCTTTAAAGCTGTCATCATATCGCTTCTCTCCATGACAGTGAGAATAGATTACCTTCTCGGCGCCAAATTCCTGTGCCATCAGGGTAAACGGACTCTCCATCTCTCCAATACTTGTAGGCGGATAATGAAGAAACATGATAAACTTCTCATATCCTGCAGCCTTCGCCCCTTCAAAAGAGCAGCGCAGCCGCCCCAGCTCCCGCTCCCGGATCTTCAAGAAATGCTCATAGCTGTCTTTTCCTTCATAACAGTAGCCCTTGGTTCCCACCAGCGCATAATCCTCATATGTATAAAAATTATTCTGCAAAAATTCCAGCTTTCCCCAGAACATCTCATTCAGATCTTCTGTCTTCTTTGCATCCCAGAACATATCGTGATTTCCCCGAAGCAGAATCTTCCTGCCCGGCAGAGCCATAATAAAATCCAGATCCGCCTGACACTCTGCAAGATCTCTCCCCCAGGAATGATCTCCGGTAATCACTACTGTATCATTCTCTGTCACTCTCTTCTTCCAGTATTTCTCAATCTTAACTACATGATTCTTCCATCTTTTATCAAATACATCCATAGGTTTATTGACTGTAAACGAAAGATGAAAATCACCGATTGCGTATAGGCTCATTGTACACTCTCCTGTCTGTTCTGATTGTTAATTATTTTTCAATCTTGATGCTCATAGCATGCCAGGCTTCTCCGCCCCAGGTGGAATTTGCCTGGCCCAGATCTGTAAAGCCAAATTTCTCATACATCTTCACTTTTTCATCCAGACAGGTGAGGAAAAGTTTCTTTCGTCCTTTTTGCGCTTCCTTCTGGCAGTATCGGGATACCAGTTCACGTCCCAGTCCCTGCATACGATATTCCGGACGGACATCCAGACCCAGAAGCATGATATTTTTGCCTTCAGGATTACTCAGGGAAATATCTGTGAAGAATTCATCTCTGAAAGCCTCCTCATCTGTAGGAACTCCATTAAGAAATGCAGCCAGCTTTCCGGTTTCCTTATCCTCAGCTACCAGAAATGTTTCTGCTGTTGCTTTTATTCTCTCTGTCAGACTTTTCGGGGAACATGCCTCATTTGGCGGGAAACAGATCTGCTCGATCTCTATCGCCTGCTGTGTCTCCTCCGGTCTGATACATCTGAATTCAAATCTATCCATATTGTTTGTACTCATTTTTATATCCTTCTCCTGTTATCTTGTTGTTTCCTGCATATTCAAAATCTGCAAGTTTCCCATATAGTTGTTTTATCTACATCGGGCAGCTTCTCTTTGATTTCTCATCCAGATCTTCCCGTACGTAGTGTGCATTAAACTCCATGTTAATGTCGCGGATTTCCTTCGTACCATCAATATATTCCTGATACATCTCTGCCAGTCCCGCCATACAGCCATCACAGCTTGCAGAAATATTCCCAAAAGATTCCTCCACAATCTGTTTTCTTTCTTCTCTGGTTGTGTCCTTTATCAAAATACTCTTAATCTCCATAATCTTCACCCCGACTTTCTTTGGTATTCTTTTGATATTTCTTTCCTCATATCTTTTATTTGATTGTAACATCTGAAAGCATTTTTGTGAAGCTAAGAAACAGGCATAAAAAACGGTCTGATTACATCCTCTCAAAATATGTCAGTTTAAAGTGTTAAAGTACTGGAATTTTAGATAACACCATGTTATACTTATAAAGGAAAATGTGCAGGCAGTCCGGTCAGGTATAAAGTATTCCTGAGTTCCGGCATTATCAAAGACCTGCATGTACTTATATGGAGGAAACAGATCATGTCTATGAAAATCAATCACGAGCTCCCTTTACCGGAGGTTCTGAAATCTCAGTACCCTCTCAGCCAGGAACTCAAAGAAGTAAAAAAACAGCGCGATGAAGAAATACGCCGTATCTTCACCGGTGAATCAGATAAATTTATCGTCCTTGTAGGACCTTGTTCCGCTGATAACGAAGATACAGTCTGCGAATATGTACGCAAACTGAAAACAGTGGCAGATAAAGTCTCTGACAAACTGATGATCATCCCGCGAGTCTATACAAATAAGCCCCGTACCACAGGTGACGGTTACAAAGGAATGCTTCATCAGCCAGATCCTGATAAGGCTCCTGACCTTCTTGCCGGAATTATTGCTATCCGCAAGATGCACATGAGAGTTATGCAGGAGACAGGACTCTCTTCTGCAGATGAGATGCTTTATCCTGAAAACCGCAGCTATCTGGATGATATTCTCTCCTATGAAGCTGTAGGTGCACGTTCTGTGGAGAACCAGCAGCATCGTCTCACTGCCAGTGGCATGGATATTCCTGTCGGTATGAAGAATCCTACCAGCGGTGATCTCTCTGTTATGCTGAATTCCGTCACTGCTGCACAGCATCCACACCACTTCATCTACAGAGGAAATGATGTGGAAACTTCAGGAAATGATCTGGCACACACTATTCTCAGAGGTGGTGTAAACCAGTACGGACAGACTATTCCTAACTACCACTATGAAGATCTGATGAGTCTGTCTGCTCTGTATGCAAAAAAAGATCTTAAGAACCCTGCCATCATCATAGATGCCAACCACTCAAACTCCAACAAACAATACAAGGAACAGATCCGTATTGTTTCAGAAGTACTTCACAGCCGCAACTATAATCCAGACCTCAGAAAGCTGGTTAAAGGTGTTATGATCGAAAGTTACCTTCTCGAAGGCCGCCAGGATATCAGTGATCATATGACTCCTGGCTGTTCCATCACAGATCCTTGCCTCGGATGGGAAGATACAGAACGGCTTATCTATGATATTGCTGAGAAATGCTGATTTTTATGGATAATACAAATAATTCCTGCTGTTGTGGAGAGACAGAACATTTTTCAGGCTGCCTGATCTGTGGAGCACCGGTCACATATAGCGTCGAAAGTTCTGTGAAAACCTGCAGCATCTGCCACAAAGAGCAGCTGACAAATGCTGTCTGTGAAAATGGCCATTTTGTCTGTGATGCCTGTCACAGCTATGGTACTTATATACCGGTGATCATAGCCCTCAGAAGCAGCACAGAGAAGGATCCCCTGCTGCTTCTGGAAGAGATCATGGACCTTCCTTCTGTCCACATGCATGGACCTGAACATCATGCCATTGTTCCCAGTGTTCTTCTGACTGCACTTCGCAATAATGGAGAGCGTATGAATTACGATACCGCATTATCTGAAATCTGTAAAAGAGCGAGGCAGGTTCCCGGTGGTACCTGCGGTTACTGGGGAGTGTGTGGTGCAGCAGCAGGTGCCGGAATCTTTATGTCTGTTATGACCGGATCCGGTCCCCTCCATAAGGATGCATGGCCCTTTCCTCAGAAGCTTGTCTCTGTTATTTTATCCAAACTGGCTGATGTTGGTGGTCCGCGCTGCTGTAAACGCACCAGCAGAATTGCTATTGAAGAAGCGATCAGGTTTTACAGGCAGTTCAGCTCTGTAAAGATTCCGCTGTCTTCTGTACTATGTAAATATTTTGAAGATAATAAAGAATGTATCAGAGAGGACTGTCCGTATTATCCTGTGAACAAATAACTATTCATAAAATAAAAAACAGAACGAAATCCGACTGATAGTCAATGGGTTTCGTTCTGTTTTCTAATAGTTTCTCTATAAAATAATACGTTTCGCAGGATACAATGCCCTATCGCTCCATTCTGCTTTTCTGCAGTCCAAAGAAATAATATTCTTCTCTGTGCAGACATTTCTGATCAGTTCTTCTCCGTTATCTGATATAAAAAGTGCTGTGATTTCTTTTTTCCCTCCAACACTCCTTACACAGTAATCTACCAGTTTCGGAAACTGAAACAGTAATTCATCCATTTCTCTCATACTTTTGGACTGGTCGATGCGCCTTACAAAATCCAGACGCCTTACCTCACTTCCGCAGATACATTTTCCGGGGATGATACGTGTATGATCGCCGGTCCTGTATCTGATCAGAGGCTGTGCCTCCATCCCAATGGTTGTGATCACCAGTTCTCCCCATTGACCGTCAGGCAGAACATTTCCCTCTTTATCTATGATCTCTGTGATACAATGATTCTCCCTCATGTGCATGCCCTCATGAGCCTGACAGCAAATCGCACCCCCAAGTCCCATCTCTCTGGAACCATAATGAGGCCAGAGTGGTGTTCCCAAAATTTTTTCTATTGCTTTCATTACTGTTTCCGGACAGGCATCCCCTGATATCAGTGCTCTCTTTATACTGCCTTTTCCACACATTCTGAGCATGGAAAGCAGTGCTGTCGGCATACCTACATAAGTATCCGGCCGCTCCTCTTCCAGAATTGTTTTTAACTCACCATAGGTTTTATTGTTCCCGGTTAAAAGGGGATGTGCTCCTATACGTCTGATTGCGTCTGCGATCAGTTCTCCCAGTCCAGAAGGACCTGAAAACGGCATGGCAACCATAGTCCTGCTTCCCGGATAAATAAACTCACCAAGTCCGGCCATAAAAAGTTCTATGGTATGTTCACAATCTCCTTCTGTATAAAATACACGTTTACCTGCACCTGTTGTTCCGCTTGTCTGTTCTGAAATGATCCTCTGTATTTCTCCCTGAGAGCACAGTAACATCCTGCCCCCTTTCTGAGCAAGGTCGGATTCCGTTGTAAAGGGAAGGGTTTTCAGATCATCAAGGCTTTCCAGCCTTTCCGGCAGATCTCTATAAAATCCCTGCCTTTCTTTTTCTCTTTTCAGAACAGCATTCAGTTTATCCAGCTGTATTTTGTTTATTGTTTCCCTTGTAATATCTGTAATTTTTTCCTGCCTACAGATCATTGCATCTATATTGGATCGTTTCACTTTCTGTATAAATATGTTCCTTTCAGATTAGTCAGATTATATGCACAGAACGGTACCATTCCGTGATCAGGATCCACTTCACAGATATAACAGCGTTTCAGACGGTCAAGATCCAGATTCCAGGCATCCTGAAAGATCATACCTGATACTGCAAAGGTTTCATTATGTATCCGGATCAGAAACTCATCTAGCGCATCTGTCTGTGTCATTTCTCCCTCATCATAGGTTTTTGTACTGTAGCTCCACTGATTTTCCACATACTGCCTGGAATCATCACTGGTAGTACAGCAGCATCCTTTTCCTGATTTTTTTTCAAGAAGCTTCAGTTCCTGCTCTCCTTTTCTCAGATAACTTGCATGAAAGGAGCAGTAGGGATTCTCTGCGCCGCCGCCTGCAAAATCCTCAATTTTCATCAGTCCCTCTGTCTGTTCTTCAATAAGCCTCAGCATCTTTGGTATGGTGATGGGATTTTGGGGGCGCTTCTGGGAACATCTGCCAAAATAACTGATAGGCTGAAAATGTACGCCACGAACAAAGGGCATATGATCCAGACCAAATTTCAGGATATCCCCTACCTGCATATCATTTACTCCCGGCGCAATGACCGGCACAAGAGCAATACCAAGCTCTGCTTCTGAGCAGTTTAAGACCGCCTTTTTCTTCAGTTCCATCATAGCCTGTCCACGTAAAGTCTCATAAACCTGATCTGTCACACCGTCAAACTGAAGAAATACTGTATTCAGTCCTGCTTTTTTCAGCTTTCCGGCATACCCCTCCTCCCTGGCAAGCCGGATCCCATTGGTATTTAACTGAAAAAATGTAAATCCTTTTTCTCTTCCCATATGTATGATTTCAGGCAGATCGTCCCTCATGGTTGGTTCTCCTCCTGAAAGCTGTATATTAAAGGGACCTCCGTGAGCCATCAGAAAATCATACTGTTTTTCTATTTCACAGATGGGAATATCTCCCTTTTCCCTGTCTTCTCCTGCTGAAGCAAAGCAGACAGGACAATGCATATTACAGCGTTTTGTAACTTCCAGGATCATACAGCAGCCTTTTCTTTCATGTTCCTCACAGAGTCCGCAATTATCCGGACAGGATTTTTCTTTAACCTTCGGATTTACAGGCGTTTCTGCTGAGAGATTTTCTCTTCCCCAGGAAAGATAATCTGCTGCATTTCCTTCCCAGATCAGGGTCTGAAATTTTCCATGAGCATTGCATTCCTTTACCAGATAGATCCCGTCTTCACCGATACCTTTTATGGCAGGAACTACCTTCATACATTCCGGACAGACACTCTTTGTTTTGCCGATGGTGATCAAAGCTTCAGTACCTCCCGCTCTGTCAGAATTTCCATAACTTTTGTATAAGTATCTGCAATAAGTCCAGGACATTTCTCCATGATCACACCCCAGTCCAGATGAGTGATATCCTTACAGTAAAAAGCTCCGAATTCTTCCTCTGTCTTCTGGCGGAACCACTGATATAATTCCTGTACAGCCGGTTTCATCTGTGCATCTTCCTTCTCCTCAGGAGCCAGATTTCCGAGAAAATATCCGATGGCACAGGCACTTCCTGTCAGACATCCGCAGGTATCTCCACAGTAACCGATTCCTCCGCCAAGGCCTCCCATTGCCTTTACAAGCTGTGGATTTTCCTCTCCTATGGTTTCCAGAGTCATGATCATAATGATCTGTGAACAATGATATCCCATGCTACCTAATTCCATTATTCTTTCGTAAAGATCCATACATTACTCCTTTCTGCCAACCACCATGGTATAGCCTATTTTTCTGCCTTTGTATTCTTTCTGCAGAAGCTTATGATCCTCGCAGCAGAATGAATCATTCCAGATTGCTTCCAGATAATATTCTCTCCAGAGAGCAGTCTGATCCTCCTGACAGAGAATCGTAAACCCTGTTTCTTTCACAATTTCCAGAAGATTGCCCGGATCCAGATCTGACAGCAAAAGAAATCCTCCCTTTTTCAGTACACGCCAGCATTCAGAGACTGCCTTTTTCTGATCTCTGCTGACAAAAAATGCACACTGGCTGATACAGAGATCCATACTGTCTGCTGCATACTGAAGGGTCAGAAAATCTCCCTGCTGCACCTCACTGCTTCGCGGAGCAAGATCCACACCCTGCACATTCAGACCAAATGCTTTCATGATCCGCACGGTCTCTCCCTCTCCTGCTCCCAGATCCAGAGCTTTCATTCCTTTTTTCAATTCTATGCTTTTCAGAAGATGAATTGTCTGCTCTTCCCCTCCGGGGTGTCTGTTCATCTATTTATCCTCCAGTGCACGTTCCACTGCCAAAACCTTTCCAAGAGCCAGCTCTTCCGGAACATAGACAAAGCCACATTTGGGACAGACCGGCATCTCAACAGGAAAACCGTTCTCCAGATACATAAATTTTGCTTTTCCCTTTACAAGAGGAACCTTGCATTTCATGCAGGTCAGCTTTCCCTCAGGATCAATGGTATAATATGTTCTCTCTACTGCCATTACTGTCCCACCCTTTTCATAATATTCATTCTATGACTGTATGCTCTGCGTACCAGATACCCTTCTTCTGTTTCCACAAATCTCACCCAGAATGTAACATTTCCAAGTCTGCTCCTTGTCACCAGTTCTTTTGTCTCTTCATCAAAGATCGCTTCCTGATTTTCTCTGTAATCTGATAATACACGCTCCACATCGCTTTTCAGGATCATACGTTCATCCATCATACTGATGGCATCTTCTGTATATGCAACGGTATAATCTTTTTTCTCCATCATCAGTTCCTCATTCCATATATTTTTTAAAAGCTTCTCTTTTAGCTCAAGCCGGTTGTAGCGTTTCTCACTGATATCCGGCATATTGGCGGCATTTATACCATACAGAAGTTCCAGGATATGTCTGGATTCCCTGCCTTCCCTGACAAATCGGTCCCTGCATGCCATGCAGTACGTTATATATGGGGAATCGGATCGTTCCAGACACTTTTCTGTCATTTTATCTGCCATCTCTTTATTAGCGTAGGCAGTCAGTCCGCCGTATCCGCAGCAGGGAGACAGATCTCTGGAATATTCTGTATTTACAACAGTGCACCCCATATCTGCAAGAAGCTCTCTTATTGTATCCTGTGTCTGTGTATCTCCCCTGGCACCGCAGGCATCATGTATTGCAACAGGTATCTCCAGTCCTTTTGCCTGTCCGGGAAGTCCGATTTCCTTTAAGATCTCCCAGATTCCTGTGACTTTGGCGCCAAGACTCTCTTTTAACTGTTTCATACAGCTTGGACAGCCTGCTATAATCATAGGATCTCCCAGTTTTGCAAGCTCCTGCTTCAGCTGTTCATTTACCTTTTCTGTCATTTCATAGCGTCCTGCCCATTCACTGATAGCACCACAGCATCCCAGCATCAGAGCAACACCGCCCTCTGTCCTCCTGCACAGATCCTCATATGCCTCTGTGACAACATCCGGCGCTATAGCTCCTGCCTGACATCCTGGGAAAAATACATATCTGCAGGTTTCATATCCCGGCTGAGGTCTGCATAAGAAAGCCTCCGAATTGGAGAACAGCATATCCATCAGTGCAAATTCATGAGGTGCCAGAGGCATTTTGTCTGTAGATACCATGTTTTCTCTTGCAGATTTGCAGACCTGGCTCATATCAAACCCATTTGGACAGGTTACAGTACACTGTCCGCAGAGTGAACAGGAATTCATCGGTTTATTCATCTGGTGATCTCCCATAATGATCTGGGTATTATTATAAATCTCACGTGCAAGAAGACCCGGATGCTTTTTATATTCCCTTAAATAGACACAGCTTTTCATACACTCATCACAGTGACACTGAATGCATCGCTTTGCTTCCTCAACAGCTTCTTCTTTTGAATATCCATCTGTGCTGCAGGGAATCTTTTTGGAGCCTTTCATCCCGTCCATATTTGTATAGAGCCTGGTGGTAACTGCTCCTTCACTGCCTCTGTTGCTGTGGGGCGAAAGATTCTGTACAAGGAGGTCTACAGTCAGGGCAGCTCTCTTTGCAGCAAAAGCTGCATCCATCACAGACCGGACCGGACCGCTGACAATTCCCGCCTGTTCTCTCAGCATGATCTCTGCGTCTGCTGTTTCCTCTGGAGCCAGCTTTTTGGCCACCTCCTCTGAAGCACAGACCACATCTGCCTCCTTCATTTTCGCTCTGATAAACGGAAGGTCAAGACTGCATCCGAATTCAAAGGAAAGGTCCATGGAACTGAGACGTTTTACCTCATTTTTGCGATCTGATTCCAAAAGCTCCGGAGCTGCTGCTGCAATATAGGCTTCATAATCTTTCTCCTGACAGTAAATGGTTGCAGGATACATCTTCTTTTCCAGTTCCCCTGCAAGAAACAGCGGGAACAATCCTGAGCCAAAGATCACAGCCTTTTTTTTCTTTCTGATACGAAATACACTGCTCCGTTTTCCAGGTTCCCCATATCGTACAATGGCACGCTCTACTTCACGTATGGATATGCCATCACCCAGCTCACAGAGTCTGCATTTTTCCTCACATGGTGCAGTACATCCGTTACAGAGGATCATGGGAAATGGTGTGATCTTTTCATAGATAGCCAGAGCTTTCTTAAAGTTTCCTTTTGCAGCATAAAACAGCATTTCTTTTGTATCTGCTTTGAAAGGACAGGCTGCAACACAGTACGCCGGCTGTTCATGAACACAGAGGCTGATCATATGATCCATCTCTTCCTTTGACATTCGATTTACGTGATAAACATGAGTGGAACCTCTTTCCTGTATATATGTCATAACCCGATACTCCTTTCATTTCCAAAGGGGAGACAGTCTCCCGTCTCCCCTTATTATATCACATGATAAAATTATACTGACAGTTATTTCTCAAGTTCCTTTAATGCTGCAAGAACCTTTTCAGGACGGGCAGGAACACGTGTGATACGTGCGCCTGTAGCATTGTAGATCGCATTCAGGATTGCAGGATGAGGAGCATCCAGCGGAGCCTCCCCACAGCCGGCAGCACCGTAAGGACCGCTTGGGCGATATGTTTCATTGAAATGAAGTTCAATATCATCCGGCGCATCATTTGGATACGGAATGCCACAGTTCTTCAGAGAAGTATCATGGTTCAGATCCTCGAAATCTTCTGTAAGAGCAAGACCAATACCCTGTACAAGGCCGCCGTAGAAGTTGCCTTCTACAAGAAGTCTGTTCATGATGGTACCTACGTCAGCCACACAGGTGAATTTTTCAACTTTAACTTTACCTGTTTCTGTATTAACAGCAACTTCCGGAAGGAAGATCGTATACATGTAGGTTGCAAACGGATCACCCTGTGCTGTATCCTGATCGATCGGATGATCTGCACAGAAGGTTGTCACCCAGTTACCTTCATATTTTGTTGCAAGACCCTCAGCCACCATCTCATCATAAGTACGGAAGGTTCCGTCTTCTTTCTTCATGGCTGCCACAAGGTTTTCTGCTGCCAGACGACATGCATTACCTGACATAACCTGTGAACGTGATCCACCTGCAGGACCTGCATTAGGACATGTCTTGGTATCATTCATAACAAGTTTGATCTGTTCCGGTCTGATTCCTGCCTGACGAAGTGTTTCATGTGATGATACAAGAACCCCCATATCAGCGCCCTGTCCGTGATCTTCCCATGCAGCATACATTGTAACTGTTCCATCCGGATTCAGCTCTGCAAATGCGTTTGATGTATCAACACCATCAAGACCACAGCCATATACACCGAGAGATACACCGATACCATATTTGATCTTGCCATCAGAAGCTGCATTCTTTTCAGCCACACGTTTCTTAGCTGCTTCATACAGTGGACGAGCTGTCTTGAACAGTTCTTCTTCACAGTATACTTCAGGCGGATAACCTGTAGGGATCGTACTGCCTTCTGATTCTTTGTAACAGTTCATTTCACGGATATCGAAGGGGTCGATTCCCATCTTTGCAGCCAGAACATCTATCGCAATCTCAGATCCCATATAAGACTGAGGAGATCCGTAAGCACGGAATGCTGAACCCCATGCATGGTTTGTAAACACTGTTGTAGATTTGTTACGGATAGAATTGATTCCATAGCCTGCACCTGTAAACTGGGAAAGTCTCATTGTAAGCAGATCACCGAATTCTGAGTATGGACCATGATCCACATAGTTATTGCCCCAGAGTGCAAGAAGCTTACCATGTTCATCTGCTGCAAGCTTGATATTCATAAATGCAGGGGATCTCTTTCCTGTATAAGTAATATTCTGGAACTGATTAAATACCAGAGACACAGGACGTTCAAGGATCTTAACAGCAGCGCCGATCAGAGCCTCATTTGTAGGAGAGAACTTGTAACCAAAGGTTCCTCCTGCATGGTTCTGAACAATTCGTAAGTTCTCCATTGGCACACCGATACCATCAGCGATCATAGGCATATGCAGATGGATACCAATGGATTTGGAATGAACAGTTATCATACCGTCTTCGTCAATGTAACCATAACCGCAGTCCGGCTCAAGATGAAGATGAGGCTGACGTGAACAGTAAGATTCGATCTCAACCTGCTGTGAATCCGGAATGCTGTCCCAGTCAAAATCAGGACCCTTGATACAGTTTGTCTCAAAGAATGCGTTCGGAATACCGGGATGAATCTCTGCCGCATCCGGTGCGATGGCATCCATTGCATTCATATATGCAGGAAGCTCTTCGATCTCAACTTTAACTGCTTCTGCTGCTGCCCTTGCATGCTCTTCTGTATCAGCAGCTACGATGGCAATCGCATCACCAAACTGGAAGATTTTTTCATCGCAAAGTACAGGACGTTCGAAACCGTCTGTCTTGTTGTGTTTTGGAAGCATTACAAGACCATTGATCTTATTGGTTCCGCCTGCTGCCTTAATATCTTTTGCTGTGATAACACGAACAACACCAGGCATACTCTCTGCTTCTGCTGTGTCAATATTGAGAATATTTGCATGAGAAACCTTTGCCTGTGTAAGAGCAAGGCGAAGTGTTCCTGATGGCATCTTTAATGCATCATCTGCACCAAAATCCCAGGTACCTGTTACCTTCTGTGCTGCTGACGGACGGATATAATTTGTTCCAACAATAGAATCACCTGTCTGTTTGAACACAAGGTCTTCCTTTGTCATCTCGCCGCGCATAACTGCTGCTGCAGCCATAGTAGCATCGATCAGCGGCTTATAGCCTGTACAACGGCAGAGATTACGCTGTTTGTTAAACCAGTCTCTTACCTCCTCACGGGTAGGACTTGGATTATTGTCCAGAAGCACTTTTGCTGAAATAATAAATCCCGGTGAACAGAAACCGCACTGTGCGCATCCATATGCCATCCATGCAACCTGGATTGGATGCATATCAGAAAGTGTTCCCACACCTTCAATGGTTGTGATCTCTGCATGATCGGGAACACGGCTCATCTTGTAGATACAGGATCTTGTGACTTTTCCGTTCATAATAACATTACAGGCTCCACAGTGACCTTCACCGCAGCCAATCTTACATCCTGTAAGAAGAAGGTGATCACGGAGCACCTGCGCCAGTGTCTCATCCTTATCAAGAATAAGTATTCTCTCAACACCATTAATCTTCAATGTCTTTTTAATCATGTCCCATTCCTCCTTTTAAAAAAATTCATTTCAATCTTACTGATCTTCAGGCTTATGTGTTCCGCACGAATCATGGTCAGCTCCCCTGCCTGTCAGATCTTTCAGTCTCTCTATTCCTCTGGCGGAATAGAAAACAATGGAAGAGCTGCTCCCGTCCAGATTCTCACCGCTGAGCTTTAAAACATTTGCATTCTCATAATAATCGATGGGAAGCGTCCGGCTATATACAACCCCTGTACGCTCATCTTTTACCTGTACAGTAACTTCTTTTGCGGTAATCTCAAAAATCTTATCCATAAAAAAGTTCTCCTGTCCATGTTATTTTATATATCCATACTACCATAATTTTGCACAATTATACAAATTACAAATAATTAATAGTTGGCTATTTTATATATTGCAGACAATTTTATTTTGTTTTATTTAAAATTTTAACTATTTTTATTCTTTTATATGTTATAATAATATCAAATTTGTATAATATCATTGAAAGAAGGAGGTATCTAAATGCAGACAGGCGCCCTCATCGTGGCTGCGGGGAAATCATCACGAATGGGAGACTTTAAACCCATGCTTCAGCTTGGCTCCATTTCCATCGCACAGCGCGTGATCAATAATTTCCGGCAGGCCGGAATCTCCAAAGTAGTAGTGGTAACCGGATATCATGCAGATGTTCTGGAATGCCACCTGGCTTCCAATAATGTAGTCTTTCTTCGAAATGAGAACTATGCAAACACTCATATGTTTGATTCTGTCCGAATCGGACTTGAGTATCTGAAAGACAAAGTGGATACGGTACTCTTTACACCTGTTGATGTTCCGCTGTTCACAGCCCAGACAGTCACTCAAATGCTCTCTCTGGGGCGTCCCCTTGTAACTCCGGTCTGTAATGGCAATCCCGGTCATCCCATTCTGATCCGTTCCACACTGATTGATTCCATCCTAAGTGATGACGGAAAATCAGGACTTAAAGGTGCTGTGGATAACTGCGGGGAACCCATGTATTATCTTAATGTAAAGGATCCCGGTATTATTCATGATGCTGATACACCAGAGGATTATGCTGAACTTCTCCGCATACACAACCAGAGTCTGATCCGTTCTGAAATCCATATTCAGCTAGCCCGGGAAAAAGTTTTTTTTGATGAAAAACTCTATTCGCTGCTTACACTGATCCATGAAACAGGATCTGTCCGCGATGCCTGTGAGCGCATGCACATTTCCTATTCTACCAGCTGGAACCTGATCCATACCCTGGAATCACAGCTTCATGAACCTCTGATCATCAGAAGCCAAGGCGGTACAAGGGGAAGCCATAGCGAACTGACACCATACGGCGAAGAATTTCTGAAACGATATGCCCGTTTTTCAGAAGAAACACGTTCCTGTTCAAAAAAAATATTTGAAGAATGTTTCGGAGGGTTTTTAAATGCGTAACCTTTATCTGGTCCGGCATGGAAAACCACAGTATCCGGATGAACATTCTTACTGTGTAGGACAGACAGATTTCTCTCTATCCATGCTTGGACATCTGCAGGCAGTCCTTCTTAACGAAGAATTGTCCGATAAAATATCAGGGGTATACTGCAGTCCTTTGTTAAGAGCAGTTGAGACAGCAGGCCATATGGCACCTGAGCTTCCACATATCATTGTTTCTGATCTGTCAGAACGAAATCTGGGAGAATGGGATGGCCTTTCTTTTGATGAAATACGCCAGAGATGGCCGGACATTTATAAAGCGCGTGGGAATAACCCTGATCATCCGATCCCGGGAGCAGAAACTCCTGCTGCATCTGGTTTTCGCTTTTCGCAGGCAGTTCATAAGATTCTTTGCGCTTCTGAAGGTGATATTGCAGTGGTAACTCATACAGATGTAATCTCTTCTTATTTACATGCATTACATTCTGATATGTACAGCAGGCAGCGGTTTCGTCTGCCCTGCGGCTCTTACTATCATCTGGAAGTGAATGAAAAAAATAATATTTCTTTCTCTGATCCCAGTTATATACTGCCTCATCCTGAATTAAATGACGGACTATGTCTCAGGCTTCGCAATGCTGTTTCTCTGCCCCGTCATGTACAAGCTCACAGTGATGCTGTTACTGAACTTGCCTGTTGTTTATGCAATATGCTGGAATCCAATGGTTATATCTTTGACCAGAAGCTTGTTCGCTCCGGTGCACTTCTGCATGATATTGCCAGACTTCAGAGGCATCACGCGAAAACAGGCGGTGAACTTTTCTTACAGTTAGGTTATCCTGAGATCAGCCAGATCATTTCACAGCACCATGGTCTGTTGGAAGCCACGCTGGATGAAGCAGCTATTGTATTTCTGGCTGATAAACTGATTCAGGAAACACAGCGTGTAACCATAGAAAAAAGATTTGCCGACAGCATGAGTAAATGCAAAAGTCCGGAAGCTCGCAAAGCTCATGAGCAGCAGTTAGAACAAGCCCGCAAACTGCAGGACATGATACAATCACTCTGCCATATCACGCTTTAGTTCAGGCGGGCAGACGTACACAACTGGAGCAGAAAAATCACTTAATTTAGTTAGGAGGTATTTTATTATATGAGAACATTATTTCAGACAATAAAACAACAATTCCTGGAGGGAAACGATCTTGTACTTGTTTCCGTTACAGCATCCTCAGGGTCTACACCAAGAGGTGCCGGTTCCCGCATGCTGGTCGGAAAAAACGGCAGAATTTCCGGAACCATCGGAGGTGGAGCTGTAGAATATCGTGCTGAATGTATGGCATTGGATATTCTTGAAAAAAAGGAATCCTGCGAGCATGAATTCCGGCTGAATCATAAAGATGTTGAAAATATTGGTATGATCTGTGGTGGTGATGTTACGGCCTTTTTCCAGTATCTTGATCATAACGATCCGATTATTATGGAAATCACGGAAACTGCTGAAAAATTCTATGAAGAGCGAAAAGATTTCTGGCTGATCTGCGATCTTCTCACCACCTCCGGTGTGAGCCTCTACAGTCCTGCATGCGGTCTCATCGGAACTGCCAATGTTCCTTCTTCTGTATTATCTTCTTTGTCTACAAAGCCACACCGATATCACAGTGAAGATTATGATCTGTTTTCTGAACAGATTGGAACCTCAGGAACTGTCTATGTATTCGGCGGCGGACATGTCTCACAAAAGCTTGTCCCAATCCTTGCAAGCGTTGATTTTCGCTGTGTTGTCCTGGATGACCGGCCGGAATTTACAAATCCTGCTCTTTTCCCAGGAGCAGTTGAAACAATACTTTGTGATTTCAACCATCTGGACCAGTATGTTTCTATTACAGCTGCTGATTATTGCTGCGTCATGACACGTGGACATTCCTATGATACCATTGTACAGGCACAGCTTCTCGCTACACCTGCATGTTATATAGGCGTCATTGGAAGCCGTGCAAAAAAAGCTGCTGTATTTCACCGTCTGATTGAAGAATACAACATTAATGAACAAGATTTAAACCATATCATCTCACCTATAGGACTGGAGATCAAAGCAGAAACACCGGCTGAAATCGCCATCTCCATCACAGGACAGATGATCCAGGTTCGCGCTGACAGAAAGGCTACATCAAAATGATGGCAAAATCAGTATATAAAACTGTAATATTTGGTGCCGGACAAATTGGACAAATGACCGCAAGACTTCTCAGCAGTCCCTGTCAGCTCCTGTGCTTTGCTGATAATGACCCCCATAAACACGGATCATATATTGGAAATATTCCAGTCTGTTCTCCGGATACTGCAGCAGCACTTCTCCCGGATCTGGTCATCCTGGGAGTTCTGGATGAAGAACGGCGCAATTCTATGATAAAGCAGATGGAAAACTTAGGTTATCACGGACCTTTTCGTGATCCCTCCGTCCTTCGCATGTTTGACGCACGGGTTGCTGTTATGCGTCTTTTATCTGAGCAGATCTATCAATTGGATATTCCGGGAAATGTTGCAGAACTAGGTGTTTTTCGAGGTGAATTTTCTTCCCTGATCAGTGCAGCCTTTCCAGACCGAAAAATCCATCTTTTTGATACTTTTGAGGGCTTTTCAGAAAAGGATATCACAATAGAAGCCTCCGGTAATCTGTCCCGTGCCAAAACAGGTGATTTTTCTTCTACTGATATTGACTCTGTTCTTCATGTTATGCCTGATCCTACACGTACTGTGATCCACAAAGGATGGTTTCCGGATACCTTTTCCGATGTCACAGATGAAACTTTTTGTTTTGTATCTCTGGACGCAGATCTCTATGCTCCAACTGCAGCCGCACTTCCTCTGTTCTATGAACGCCTGGCCACCGGAGGAGTTCTCCTGATCCACGATGTGTACAGTACACAGTTTTCCGGATGTCGAAAAGCGGTCGGGGAATTCTGTCTGAAAAACCATCTGTTTGCAGATCCTGTATGCGATCTGCATGGAAGCGCAATGATCCGAAAATTATAAAAAGAAACGCCGGAACCGGTATTTACCGGAACCAGCGTTTCTTTTTCATTTATTTATTGTATAGCCCTTTTCCACGTCCATGCCTAACCTTTATAAAGTTCCTTTCAGAACATTTTCCAACTGTTCATCGGACAGATCAACATGATAAAAAAGATCGAAAAATTTATGTATTTCTTCATTGATATCACATTTAATATATTCCGGATAAATCAATGCTGAGAACCATCGCATACCGATCAGACGATTTGGTCCTGCCGGACGATCCACCCAGCTAAACGGTGCATTAGGAGTTCCATAAACCTTTTGGTCCTGTACTGCTTTTAGTGAAGCATAATCAGGATTGCTCAGGATATCTTCTGCTGCAGAATTTCCGCTTTTATCTGCCTTTGGTTCACCATTTACAACAATCACATCCGGATCCCATGCAAGAAGCTGTTCTGCTGAAATCTGAACACGAGATCCATCTCCCAATTCCAGATCTGCAACATTGACTGCATTGATGGCATCAAGGATCTGTGCATGCTGGGATCCCCTGGGTGCAGTTTCCAGTGAATCCTCTCCATTACCGAAGTATACACTGACTTTCTTTTCTTCTGGAATATCTGAAAGTGCATTAATATCAGTAAATACCTGCTCCGCATACTGAGCAAGCTCTTCTGCATGATCTTCTACGCCAAGAAGTTCGCCCATAAAACGAAAAGCTTCCGCAGAATTATTAAGCTCATTGTCTACTGCAACAACCGGAATTCCAAGGCTTTCTGATAACGCATCGCAATCAGAAACCATTGTATCATTAATCTTTCCACTATTAATAGCAATTGTAGGATTGGCAGCAATTACTGCTTCATAATTGACAGCATCACCCATTCCAAAATTAGGAAGATCCTGATATTTGTCCAGAATAATAGATTTCTCAACATCATTCAGTTCATAATTCCACCCAAGAAGCTTATCCGGTGCAACCATATACAGAAAAATTGCAGCTACCGGACCTGCTGAAAAAACAGATTCAATATTTTCTGCTGCAGGGACCGTTACTTTTCTTCCTGCCATGTCTGTGATCTCACGGGTTTCAGCAGTTTCCTGCGTGGCATCCTGCTCCCCACTCTGCGCCTGCTCTTCAGTAGCAGCCTTCGTTTCAGAATATCCTGTTAAAAGACTGACTGACATCACCAGACATATAAGCAGAGCCAAAAGTTGTCTGTGCTTTTTCATAAACTTTCTCCTTTCTTTTCTCCGCATTACTCATAATTGACGCTTATTGAAATTGACTATACAATTTTTAAGTATTATAATGTATATGCGAATAGTTTTTAAAAACAATTCGGTTTTTCTGAGTATAACACCGTAAATTTGATCAGTCAAGTTACAAGGATGAATGATTATGAATCTGACAGCTAATGAAAAAAAAGCAGCTACTGCCCGGCAAAGACGATATGTTCTGCTGTTGGCGGTTATGCTGGTACTTTTGTTTATCATTATAGTACTCTCATTCTGGGTGGGATATTATCCGCTTACACCAGTGCAGGTACTAAATGCATTTTTATCAAAATTTGGTTTTAAAGGAGATATTTTACCCCAGGCAGTTACCATATTCTGGAATATCCGTCTGCCCCGTATTCTGTCTGCTTTATTTATTGGTGCTTCCCTCTCGGTAGCAGGTGCAACCTATCAGGGAATGTTTCGCAATCCACTGGTATCTCCGGATATCCTTGGAGTTTCTTCCGGTGCAAGTCTCGGAGCTGCTTTTGCAATTTTAAACGGAGCTTCCAACTGGATGATTCAACTTTCTGCTTTTGCAGGTGGTGTAGCCGCAGTAGCCGCATCCTATCTTATCAGCCGAAAATCCGCACATTCCCAGACTCTCAGTCTTGTTCTGACCGGAACTATGATCATGTCACTCTGCAATGCCGGTGTCACAATGATCAAATATGTGGCAGACCCTAATGATGTTCTCCAACAAATTACTTTCTGGCTTATGGGCAGCTTAACCAAAACCACAACCAAATCCTTTTCCTGGAGTGTTCTTCCAATGATCATTGGATTAAGTCTGATTTTTATTTTTCGATGGCAGATCAATCTGCTGACTTTGGATGAAGAAGAAGCCAAAAGTTTAGGAATCAATGTGCGTAAATATCGTCTGATTTTTATAGTCGCTTCCACATTACTCAGCGCCGCTGCTGTCTGTCTTGGAGGATTGATTGGATGGGTCGGGCTGATGATCCCCCATCTGGCACGTGCACTGGTTGGCGTTGATTACAGAAGGCTGATACCTGCAAGTGCGATCCTTGGCGGCGGATATCTGATACTTGTTGATGATATTTCCCGTTCCCTTTTGTCCATGGAACTTCCACTTGGCGTTGTCACAAGTATCATGGGCGCCCCCTTCTTTATCTATCTTATCATCAAACGAAAGGAGCGCGCGTAATTATATGCTTCTGGAAATTGAAAATGTTTTTGGCGGTTACGGCAATGGTGATATTTTAAAAGGTATCAGCTGCAGCGCAGACTATGGTGATGTGCTTTGTCTGCTTGGTCCTAATGGTTGCGGAAAGACCACTCTGTTCCGCATGATATTAGGTTCCCTTCCTGTTTCTAATGGAAAAATAAAGATAGCCGGAAAAAATATTAGTGACTTTACAACCAAAACACTGGCAAATATGATTGCATATATTCCCCAATATCATTCCCCTGTATTTGCCTATACAGTTCTTGATATAGTAATTATGGGGCGTGCTTCTCATTTCTCCGCATTTGAAACCCCAAAAGAGCCTGATCAGGAAGCAGCTTTTGCTGCCTTGGAGAAAGTAAATGCCCTGCCTCTTGCCAACAGGAAATATACTTCCTTAAGCGGAGGACAAAGGCAATTGGTTTTAATTGCCCGTGCAATCTGTCAGTCTGCAAAAATCTTCATCATGGACGAGCCAGCCGCCAATCTGGATTATGCAAATCATCAGCTTCTCATGGAAGTAATTTCAGGGCTGGCCAACCAGGGATATTGCATTATTATGTCAACACATAGTCCTGAGCATCCCTTTTCCGTGGGAAACAAAGTTCTTCTCATGAAATCCGGAAAGGTTATGGGATTTGGCTCTCCCAAAGAAATCATTACATCTGAAACCTTACAATCTGTTTACGATATTGAAATGGATGTGATAACTACACACGACCGCTATGGCCGTGAACGAACTATCTGTTTACCGGTAAACAGCTCAGCCAAAACAGTTCATGAGAAATGATACGTGGGTTACAATTATGGAACTATTATAAAATAAAATGAAATGGGACTTTACTATGACTCAACATATATTTTTAACTGGTAAAAAACACATTGGAAAATCTACATTGACCCAAAAGATATTGGATGATTATAAGAAAACCGCTGATGGATTCCTGACTGTCCGCACAAAAGACTATCTAAAGAATCAGTATTCAGTTCATATGTACCATCTAAAAGAGAAGGAATTCCCAAACGAATCTAATCTTTTGTTTTTATGCGGAAAAACAGATGAACACACTGCCGATACCTTTGATCTTCTTGGATGCAATATTCTTTCCATGTGTTCTGACTGCTCTTTAATTGTTATGGATGAACTTGGTCCACATGAAGCAGACGCTACTTTATTTCGTAAAAAAATCTTAAACCTTTTGGATGGGCAGACTCCCATTTTAGGGGTATTACAGGAACCTGCAGAATCTTTCTGGCCTGAAATTGTAAATCACCCAAAGGTTGAAATCATTACAATTTCTGAAGACAATCGGAATGACAGAGCTTTACTCAATTACATTCAATGTAAAATTTCTTCTCCTTAATGATTACTCCCGGGGCTATGCCATCGGAACTAACCAAAGGGTCAAGTAGCCTTGTCAAGTAAAAAAATAACCGCTAGAAGCCTTGATTTCTAGCGGTTTTACGTGCGTTAGAGGTTGCTGCGTGCCAGTGGCACGCGTTTAGCAACGACCGGAGCGAAGCGTAGATCGAACCCGTTCGAGTCCGACCCGGACTCGAATAAAAAAATAAGACAGTGCAAATGCACTGTCTTATTTTTTATTAGCGTGCGTTAGAGGATTCGAACCCCCGGCCTTTTGGTCCGTAGCCAAACGCTCTATCCAGCTGAGCTAAACGCACATCCTTGTGAAGTTCTTATCTCGTGTCCCTCACAACAATGAGTATTCTACTCTATACTGGAGCATTTGTCAACACTTTTTTTGAATTTTTTATTTTTTTCTTTTGATTCGCAAAATTATAACAATTTACAACTATTCTGTAATGATATCAGTACACAGGTACACCAAAATACCATCGCAGTCCTGTTTTCATTAATTCCGCCGCAAAGCCTCGATCGGGCTCAGTTTTGCTGCTTTCTTCGCAGGATAAATTCCAAAGAATACTCCTACTGCACAGGAAAACAAAGTTGCCGCCATAATTGTACTCAGGCTGATTCCCGGAGTGATGGACATTCCCATACTGCTGCTTATGATTGAACAGATCACATATCCGCCAATCACACCCAGAACAATTCCTATCACCCCTCCAATCACCGTCAGAATTGCCGCCTCTGCCAGAAACTGCATCATAATAGAAGAGGTTTTCGCTCCCAGCGACTTACGGATACCAATCTCTCTGGTACGTTCTGTTACGGAAACCAGCATAATATTCATAACGCCGATACCGCCAACCAGAAGGGAAATTCCCGCCACAAAGGAGATAAAAGCAGTCACCATATCCAGCATCTGATTCATAGAGCTCATAATATCCTGAAAGCTCTGTACCTGAAAGTAATCTTTTCCTGCACACTGATGTCTTTTTTCCATCAGTTTTACCACTTTGTCAGCAACATCCTGACTGTTTAAGCTCTTATCTGCCTGCATTGTTACTGAGAAAAAGTAATCGGATACACCGGTGAATTCATTCATTGTAGTATAGGGAACATTAATAGTCACCGGCATTCCCTCATAAGTATAACTGACAAAGGTTCCATTTTCTTTCTGGGTTGTCACCCCGCAGATACGAAGACTTTTGGTCAGTCCATAACAATTGACATCTACAGTCATTCCAACCACATCATCTGTGCCAAAGAGTCTTTTTGCATCTGCATCGGAAAGCACACAGACATTTTTTGCTTCCTGAACTTCATTTTCCCCGAAATATACTCCATGCTTCATGGTGGCATTATTTAACAGCTTTGCATCCGGTCCCTCACCCGTCAGCATAAGAGAAAAATTTCCCTTACCTGTGGTAGTTTCTCCACTGAATGAATCCGAAACATTTACTCCTTCTATACCGTCTACCGCCCGGATTGCTTCCACATCATCCGCAGTGATCCACTCCTCATCTGTCTGTGCCTCATCGCTGACACTGATGGCAATCTGCCCGCCGCCGATATCATCAATTTCACTGTTCATCTGGTTCTTGGTTCCTTCACCCACAGATACAATGGCAATTACAGAAGCAATGCCAATGATAATGCCAAGCATAGTCAGAAAAGAACGTCCCTTATTTGCCATAATATTATGGACTGCCATCTTGATATATTCATACAGATTACTCATCAGCATCCTCTCCTGTCTGTTCAGGAACTGCCTGTACTTCCATTCCCTCTGTGTAATCACCCAGATCTGCGATTACTTCTTCTCCTTCTTTGATTCCGTCCGTAATTTCCACATAATCCTCTGAGCTGATTCCTGTGGTAATATTTCTCTTTGTCACCAGTCCATCTTCTATCACATAGCAGAAGGAGCCTTCTTTTCCGATATTGATCACTTCCACAGGAAGAGTCACCACATTTTTCGCAGAAGCCGCATGAATCTTAACCTTGGCATCTACTCCCAGGAAAATATCTTCATCCGGATCATCAATGCTTACTGTTGCTGAAATGACCGGCGTTCCTTTTTCATTCTGCACCGCAATATGGCTCATTTTTATTACAGTACCCTGATAAGTATTATCCCCTAAGGTAATCTCAACAGACTGCCCCTCTTTCACTGTATTATAATCATATTTAGAGAGAGTCACATCCACACTTGCCTTGTCTGTATTCTCAATAGTAAACAGTTCCATACCCTGAGTAACTGCTGCTCCCTGCTTAATATCTGCCTTGGATATGATTCCGTTAAATTCCGCGGTGATTCCTTTCTTTCCTTCCTTCACCAGCTCCTCGGCTGATTTTGCATCCAGTTCGGAAAGATTATCTGTTACTTTCAGTTTCTCTTTTTCTTCTTTTGTCAGGCTTGTGGAATCTGCCTCTGCGATAGCTTTCTCAGAAGCCAGATCTGACTGAAGCTCTGCAAGTTCATCACTTGCTGTCTCAAGTGCACTTTCCAGAGCAGAAGTATTCGCAGTTACTGTCCCGCCATCACTTCCGCTGTTGTCATATCCGGAGTAGGAAGAATCTTCCCCATCGCTGTCATCTGCATCTGAACCGTCTGAAATTCCCCATGAGTAATCTGCGCTGCTTTCTGTGAAATCAGAAAGTACCGGCATTTTCGGTGTCTGCTGCTTAAGATCATTATAAGTCTGCTGTGCCTGCTGCATTGTGAGCTGTGCCTGTGTTCTTGCAGTCTCCGCGTTATCCAGAGCCTGTGCATTCTCATCTGAAGGATCTGCCTGCCATGTTGCAAATGCCATCTGATATGTGGTGTCTGCCTGATTATAATCGCTTTGTGCCTGATTATACTGTGCATTCAGATCTGAGAGCTGCTGTTGGTACTGCGGAAGAGTCTCCGTCTTGTATGTATAAAGTGCGGCCTGATATTTACTCTGGATTTCCTCCTGTTTCTTTGCCTCTGCCTGGGCTTTTGCCTGAGCTTCCTGCTGCTGTGCCTGAGCCTGGGCTGCTGCCTGGGCTTTTGCCTGAGCTGCCGCTTCACGCTGTGCTGCTGAAATCTGTGCTTTCAGAGACGAGACATAAGCCTTTTTATCCTTTATTTTCTTCTCGATTTCCTGAACATTCTTTTTGGCATCCTTCTGCTTCTTTTCTGCTTTGTCAGATTTCTTTCTTGTATCTTTTGTATCGTACTTTGTTGATTTCAGATTCAGTTCTGCTTTCCGGTTATCTTTTTCCAGATTCTCTGTATCAAACTCGATCAGTTTTGTTCCCTTTTTTACCACATCGCCCTGGGAAAAAGAAACAGTTTTCAGTTCTGCATTTACAGGAGAATAATAAGTCTTCTCTTCTTCACTTCCCACTGTTCCTGTGGCATCTACGATTTCCTCAACATCTCCTTTCTCTGCAGTTACTACCTGAACCTGTGGAATCTGATTTTCTGTTGAATTTCTCTGACCTGCTACTGTAACTCCGCCGGCAACAACAAGAACAGCTGCTGCTCCAATAATAATTTTCTTTTTACTTTTCTTTTTTTTCATAATATCTGTCTCCCTGTAACCGGATTTATGCATCCAGCTGGTTTTTTATATATTCTTCTTTCCCATAGTTTTTATTGATAAAATCTGATTCTATCTTTCCATCCATAATTCTGACTACACGCCTTGCCTGAGCAGCGATCCCATTATCATGTGTGATCAATATGACCGTTTTTCCCTGCTCGTGCATACTTTTAAGAATCTGAAGAATCTCCTTACTGGATGCAGAATCCAGATTTCCTGTAGGTTCATCTGCCAGGATCACCGGTGGCTGGGCCGCGATTGCTCTTGCAATAGCCACCCTCTGCTGCTGTCCTCCTGACATTTCATTTGGCCTGTG
The DNA here is from genome assembly GCF_025148125.1 of Blautia wexlerae DSM 19850. Lineage (NCBI taxonomy): Bacteria > Bacillati > Bacillota > Clostridia > Lachnospirales > Lachnospiraceae > Blautia > Blautia wexlerae. The sequence continues at coordinate 407,140 of NZ_CP102267.1, read as the reverse complement.
ATCCATACGTTTCTCAAGCCCTACCATGGTCAGTGATTCTACTGCCAGCTTATGTCTCGTTTTTCTGTCTACTCCTCTGTAAACCAGCGGTAGTTCCACATTTTCGATTGCAGTCAGATTCGAGATCAGATTAAATCCCTGAAAAATAAATCCGATCTCCCGGTTTCTGACTTCTGAGAGTTCATTGTCTTCCATTGTGGACACATCAGTTCCATTCAGAAAATATTCGCCGGATGTAGGCACATCCAGGCAGCCCAGCATATTCATAAATGTAGACTTTCCCGAACCTGACTGTCCGATAATAGCAACAAACTCACCCTTATTAATTTCCAGATTAATATGATCCAGCGCCCGTACTTCATTCTCGCCGGGATTATATATTTTACACAAATCTTTTACTCTGATCAGCGCTTCCTCCATCTTTCCCTCCCGTCTATTAAATATCCTGCTCCAATCCAGATCTTACAGAATCGCAACCTGTCTTTCGTAAGATATCAGAAATACCTTTTACAATCATAACCTCACTTATATGTTAAAAGGGCAGCGCTTCAGTTTTCCAAAAGTTCTGCCCTTATCTGCGGAATCTGCAAGTCTCTGTTATCAGAAACGATACAGCTTCCACGATTTCTTCATATTTTTATTCTGCATCTGCCCGACTTTTTATGCTTCCAGCAAAAATGCCTTATATGCTTTCCTGGCTTCGTAAATATCTGCCTTGCTTGTCACTTCCCATGGTGCATGCATACTGAGTACTGCCACACCGCTGTCAATAACTTCCATTCCATAAAGTGCTGCGATATAGGCGATTGTTCCGCCTCCGCCCACGTCTACTTTTCCAAGCTCAGCTGTCTGGAATGCAACTTCATGGCTGTCAAAAATATTTCTGACTCTTGCCACATATTCTGCATTTGCATCATTCGAGCCGGATTTACCTCTTGCTCCGGTAAATTTATTTAATACGATACCTCTTCCAAGATAAGCTGCATTCTTTTTCTCAAATGCCTCCCCATAAGCCGGATCGTAGCCTGCACTTACATCAGAGGAAAGCATACTGGAATTCTTCAGAGTTCTTCTCAATCTCAGATCACTGTAGCATCCCATTGCATCCAGAAGTTCAGCCACTGCGTTCTCAAAGAAACGTGACTGCATACCGGTTGCACCTACGCTTCCAATCTCTTCTTTATCAGTAAACAGACAGCAGGAAGTGTGTTTCGGGGTGTCCATCCCAAGCATTGCAAGCAGAGAAGTATATGCGCACACTCTGTCATCCTGTCCATAAGCAGCGATCATACTTCTGTCCAGACCACACTCTCTTGCCTTTCCTGCCGGTACGATCTCCAGCTCTGCAGAAAGAAAATCTTCCTCTTCCATATCATACTTCTCTTTAAGGATATTCAGTACATTCTGTTTTACTGCCTCTTTCTTCTTATCATCTTCCAGGTCTTTCAGTGGTCTGCTGCCGATCAGGATGTCCAGATTCTCTCCCTCGATCACTTCTGTCGCTTTTTTCTGCATCTGCTTTCCTGCAAGATGGATCAGAAGGTCTGTGATATATACGATCGGATCATCCTCATCCTCACCGATATTTACTTCTGCTGTACTTCCGTCTTTCTTTACCACTACGCCATGAATTGCCAGGGGAAGAGTCACCCACTGGTATTTCTTAACACCGCCATAATAATGGGTATCCAGATATGCAAGATCCGTATCCTCATATAATGGATTCTGTTTGACATCAAGACGTGGAGAATCAATGTGTGCTCCCAGAATATTCATTCCCTCAGAAATATCATCCTGTCCGATATGAAACAGTGCAATGATTTTCTTCATTCCGACTGTATAAACTTTATCTCCTGCTTTCAGTTTCTCACCCTTCGCAGTCTTCTCTTCCAGAGATTCATAACCTGCTGCCCGTGCTTCTCTGATGATCTGCGTCACACATTCACGCTCTGTTTTTCCCACATTAAGGAAATTGCGATACGCTTTTGCAACCTGCTCCAGTTCTTTTTCTTCTGCTTCTGTATAAGAAAGCCATGCATTTCTACGTTCCATTTACTGTTCCGCCTTTCTTTATGACTGTCATTCATAGTATTGCTTTGATAACGGTAACTATTCATCAGTTCGCTATTATGTAATGGTATTGAACAATTACCTGTTTTTCATTATAAAACATCCTCTGGAAATTTTCCATATGATTAATATTTATTTGTCAGTAGACATTAGGATTCATTTCCGCTATAGTTGATGGCAGGTTAATATTTCTCCTCTCAAATTCATTATTTACGAGGATTGTTATAAAAATATCTGCAATACCAGGAGGTTCTGTCATGAAAAATTCAGAGGAACTGCGTCAGCAGCTTCGTTCCATAAACCGCAAAAGTTATCCGGCATATAAAGGGCTGAAGAGTCTGTATCATTTTGGAAATTATATTCTGTCCATCGACCATGTGCAGGGAGATCCTTTTGCTTCTCCCTCTCATGTCAGCATTCAGATTTCACACAGAGATGCCGGATTTCCCGTCGAATGTTATAAAGATACGCTTACCGGGACTACTCTTTGCGACTATCTTACACGTCAGTTTGAAAAACAGGTCAGTCAGTACAGCTTTCGTGCAAAAGGCTCCGGCAAAAGCGGCCTGCTCACTGTCAGTCATTGTGGTCAGGAGATTCTTTCCCGGACAGCCTGTGAAATAACAGAAAAAGGCATAACCGCCCGCTTTTTTGTGGGCTTCCCTGCTAATGGCCGCACGATCAATGCCACTGAACTGGAGAAAATCCTTTTTGATTTTCTGCCTGTATGCATTCAAAAATCCTTTTTCTATTCCAGCCTTAATGCAAAGGAATTACAGAATTATATAGAGCTTGCAGAGGATCAGGAATTTATCCGTCAGACGCTGCCCGCAAAAAATCTCTGCGCATTCATAGCCGACGGCTCCATCCTCCCAAGAGAAAGCGGTATTTCCTCCCGCCCTATGAAAGCTTCCGTTCCCTTTACTTCTCCGGACAGTCTGCGCATTTCCATAAATCTTCCCCATAAAGGAAAAATCACAGGCATGGGGATTCCAAAGGGAATCACTCTGATCGTAGGTGGTGGATATCATGGCAAATCCACGCTTCTGAATGCACTTGAACTTGGTGTATACAATCATATCCCCGGAGATGGACGTGAATACGTGATCACAGATGCAACTGCTGTCAAACTGCGTTCAGAAGATGGCCGTTTTATCAAGGATGTGGATATTTCCATGTTTATAAATGATCTTCCAAACAAGAAAGATACCCGCTGTTTCTCTACACTGGATGCCAGTGGAAGCACTTCCCAGGCAGCCGGTATCGTAGAAAGCATGGAAGCCGGAAGCCACCTTTTTCTTCTTGACGAAGACACCTCCGCAACTAACTTCATGGTTCGTGATGCTTTCATGCAACAGGTTATTCAGCGTGAGAAAGAGCCGATCACTCCGTTTCTGGAGCGTGCAGAAGATCTTTATAAAAAAGCAGGGATTTCTACAATTCTTGTTGCCGGAAGTTCCGGGGCATTCTTTCATATTGCAGATACAATTATCCAGATGGACAATTACGTTCCAAAAGATATTACAGCTTCTGTCAAAAAATTATGCTGTCAATATCCTCTGCCTTCTGTTTCAGTTACTGATTTTCAGCTTCCGCACAGCCATCGCATTATGAGCAGGCCTGCCGAATCTTCTAAGCGCCTCAGACATAACAGTCGTGGAAATCATTCCGATTCCGGTGCCGCAAAACCTGAGCGCCTGAAAATCAGAATCTCCGGAACAGATGGCTTCTCTCTCGGCAGACAGGAGATTGATCTCCGCTATACAGAACAGCTTATTGACGCAGAACAGACCGCTGCCTTAGGTCTCCTGCTGAAATATGCAGTTGAACATCTGGCAGACGGCAGACGTACCCTGCCTGAAATTGTGCAGTTTCTCTGGAAAAATCTCTCTTTACATGGTCTGTCCTTTTTTACGGAGAATCAAAAAATTTCCTGTGGTTACGCTACTCCCCGTATTCAGGAAATTTATGCCTGTCTTAATCGTTACAGAGGTTTATAAGAAAGAATCCGGCTTCAGTGACATAATAAAATCACCGCTTCTCCGTCGATCTTGTCGGCTAAGCGGTGATTCACGTTCATTTTACACTTTTTAGGGAAAGGAAAGATTTTCTCTTAAGGTACGTCATTTCCTTAAGATGTAAATATCATAACCTATAAATGTGAGAGAAATTTGTCTAATTTCTAATATAATTATAAAATTTATAAAAAAACTGCAAAAATTTGTTACTGTTCACTCCGTTCTCAGCAACACAAAAATTTTACACTTTTAGAAATTTTGCAGGAATCAGTTGCATCTCCCTTTCAATCCGTTATAATATTAGATGTATGTAACTATTTAATAATCAAAGAAATCTCTGCGGAACAGTTATCTGATATAGAGCTGCACACTCGAATCCGCATCTTACGCGATTGGTATAGTTATTTACGAAACGATGTACCAGGAAAGAGGAAAATAAATGTTTAGAAAAATAGATAAAACCAGTACATTCAACGATGTTCTGAAACAAATTATCGAAAATATCCAAAACGGAGAATTACAACCCGGCGATGCACTTCCTGCTGAACGTATTCTGGCAGAAGAATTCGGAATCTCCAGACCAGCATTACGAGAAGTCCTGAAGGCTCTTTCCCTGCTCGGGATTACTGTCAGCGTACATGGCGGTGCCAATTATATTGCAACTGATCTTCACAGCTGTCTTACTGAACCTCTGTCTATCATATTTCAAATGTACAACAGCAAAATTCAGGATGCATTGCAGCTTCGAGGCGCACTGGAAAGCAAAGCTGCTTTTCTCGCCGCCCAAAACTGTACACCGCTGGATGCTGCTGAACTCCAGCTTATCATTGCCAGACTGGACAGCACTCAGGATGAAAAAATCCGCGGTGATCTGGATCGTGATCTGCATCTGAAAATTGCTCAGATTTCTGCCAATCCATTAATACTGAGTGTATTAAATGCCTCTGCACAGATTACTGAAAATATGATCGTTGGAATACGTTCCTATCTTATGCAGAAAAATAACGATGCACCGGAGATTGATTCCCAGCACACTCGGCTTGTTCAGGCAATAACCAATAATGATGCACCTCTTGCAGAAAAAGTTATGAACGAACATATGCATACTATAGAATATCTCCTGAATGAAATTACGTCTGACAACCTCACAATTTCTGATAACGTTCAACAACCATAAATTATCCTGATCATGTTATCAAAAATTATATGTCAGACCCACTTATCAAACCTATGGCAATCCTCTAAAATCATACTTTATCTGGAGAATTGCCATATCTGCTTTACAATCATTCTGTTTCTTCACTGAAAATCTCGCACATCAGCCTTGCCCCTGTTTTAAATCCCATGGCAAAACTTTCTTCCAGCTCCTGTGGATATATTTCCATATGTTTATTCATCAGTTCATCCAGTTCTTCAGCAAGCTCATCTGTCAGTTGAACTCTCAATTTCTGATAGCACTGGTATGCCTTCTCTTTTTTCTCTTTACATAAATCATCATGCATTACTGACATTTCATTTTTTTCTCTATTGTCATTATCCATATACATACCATACAATTTCCGAATCACATTTTCCATATATTTACCCAGTCTCTCTGAAAATATTTATTTACTGCATTCTAGAGCGTGTCTGAAAAAGGCTTTCTGCAAGATGTGCGTCACAATTTGTGGGATATTTTGCCCGGATGAGGGCGCCGTAGCGGGCTACGGCAACTGAATTCGGGTGAAATATCCCGCAAAGTGGGGCGTGCAGATTGCGGGAATGATTTTTCAGACACACTCTAATGTTACAAGTATTCCCCACATATTCATAACTCACTCATACTATCGCATCAAATTAATTCTTACAACAGTCTCGCACGATAACCTTTCTATATTCAAAGCGGAAAAAAGTAATACTAATATGTATTATAAATTTGTGTTATATCAATGTCAATCCTGTGTAACTATACTTTATATCATAACAGTGATTACGGAGATCAAAATTATAGCAATCCTCGTAAATAATGCATTTAAGACAGTTCAGCAGAGTGCGAAAGACAAGGAAGATATCTGCAGGCGTGCTAACGCACGGCAAAGATATCTGACGCAGGATTTCACACTCTGATGGGCTGGATTAAGATGCATTATTTCAGAGGATTGCTATAGAATAAGCAATATCAATTATGATAACCATTCACTAATAAATGTTTATACAGGAGGGATAATCATGCCAAACGACTTTATTGTCCGGCCAAAATGTACAGATAAAAAAGAAGACAGATCAATCACCATGACCATTCGCCTTGAACGTGAACTGCAAGAACAATATGATGACTTGTCTGCCAAAAGCGGACGCTCAAGAAATGAATTAATGTGCATGGCACTCCGCTATGCTCTTGATAATCTGAAATTTATCGAATAAATTATATGTATATGCGGAAAAAAGTCCCTGAAAATATCTGAATAAATGAATGATTATTTAAGTATTGTATGAAATAATGTTATAATTGACGAACTAATACTCATAGATATACAATTACTTCAATAACAGCAATAAATTATCTGACATTATTTACCATATTACTTTATACAGGGAGGTTTTTTTATGCATTCATTATCAGATTCTACTCAGGGATACACTTACACCATTAAATGGATGTTCGGACTGCCGGAAGTTATGAAATCCATGCACGATATGGATATTCATGAAGGCAGCACAATTCGTGTTCTCCGCAAATTCCACGATTCTCTTATAATTTCTTCTGCAAACCGAAAGATTGTTCTTGGAAATGAAGTTGCAGACAGAATACAGGTATAGTGCTTTATATTTAAATGTGGCGAAATTTACAAGACAAAGGCCGGATAAATGCTGTAACATTCAGCATTTATCCGGCTTATTCTTATCTCTGTTCTATCAGGCATCAGTTCTCCGTCTTAATAATTGTTCTCTGAATTATAAGAAGAAAGAGACGCAGATAAGGTATACAACTGTAAACATTGTGGTGAACCTCACATGACTAAAGTCACATGCTTCCAGACGCTTTAGGCGTCAGACTGAATATCGGCGGATACGCCTGTAACTTAGGTCTGCACAATTATGCGCTTTTTCCATGCCGGATACGGCAGTTTTCCACATTACAGGTAGTCCGCTGTATATCTGCCTGTATCTATGCTGCTTTTAAGAGTTCCATTTCTGAATGGAGTTTCCTCAGATCTGCATAGACACATGAAGTTCTACGCTTTACAGGAGGGACTTTTGCCTCCAGCAAAGACCTTTCCGTTGCCGGAAGGGGTTTTAAAAGTTCCCTTATAAAATATCTGGCTCCTATATTATAGGATGCTGACAGGTCACAATTATATCGTTTTCCTGTCTGAAAAGTACAGAGGCTGTGATTTTCCCGGTCACGTGTTACCGCCCCGGAACCATCATAAGCCAGTCTGCTGGTATTCCATGCACAGATCCGGGATATCCGCATCTCTTTCCTGTGTGCCTGATGTTCACAGCGTCTTTGGATATCCCGCTTTCTCCACAGGTGCAGTTTCTGTTTTTTCTTTCCCGATATCTTCCCCTGCATCTCCAGATATTCGAACACGATCACATCTGCATGGTTTTCTTCCGCATATCTTACAATCGCACCTGCAGTCTTTTTACCCAGTTCTGTGTTCAGACGTTTCGTATATGCCCATCTTCCCTGTGTCTGCGCAGAGCCATGTTCCCTCTGGAATCTGCGGATCCGTCCCAGTGTGCGGTACATCCGGTCTTTTTCACTGGGATGATCTATGAATCTTCTTCCCAGGACAGTTCCGTCTGAGCGCATGATGGTACAGACCGCATCAGTATTGATCCCCAGATCCACACTGCAGATGATCTGTTCTTTTACCGGTGTTTTCATCAGTGTTACTTCTTCTGTACAGGAAAAACGAAGAAAATACCGGCGGTGTCTCTTTTCCAACGCAGGGGCCGATGTCTTCTTTCCTTTCCAGTTCCTGCGAAGATATTCCATATCGGTACGTTTTAAATATACACGGAACCATTTCCAGTCATGCCCGTCGTACAGTTTCAGATATGCTTCATCTTTTCCTTCTGCTCCTTCGCGGTACATCACATCCCGGTAAAAGACCGGCATGGCATGGTTCCTGCAGGTAAGTTTCGGCCTTCCGGACAGCACTCCGGTCTCTTTCCACTGCCCCAGCCGGGTCTCATACGAAGATACACTTCCAAGCGCATGCTGGATCGCGGACCTGCGGAGGTAAGACGGCATCTTCGGAAAACGAAGGTCAAAATCAAACCGGGCTGTGTTTTTCTTCGTCATGTGCCCCATATGCTCTGCGGTATTAAAACGCTTTTTTGTCTCCGGAATCTTCCTCAGTTCTTCCCAGACCTGTGCGTAGATCTCTGTCAGGTAACCGACTGCCTGACGATAGATCTCCATTGTCTGACGGGCCGGGATATTCTGTTTTCGTATCTCCACACCATAGCTGGATACTGTCCGCATCTTCTTCCACCTTTCCCGCAAAAAACAAACGTTTCCGGAATGATCCCTGTATTCAGGGCTTTCTCTTTTCTTTTTCCTTCTGGCCTTCGATATAGGCAGATACCTGCTCACGGCTCCGGTCACTGACTGTAACGGCACAATAAGACGGGTTCCACAAATGTCCTCCCCACAGTTCTTTTTTCAGCTCCGGATGTAAAAGGAACATCTGACGTGCAAGATTCCCTTTCATGATCTTGATCATATCTGAAATATAAAACTGCGGCCGGCAATCCACAAGCATGTGGATATGATCCGGCATGACTTCCATTGCCAGTATCTGAAACCGATACTCTTCTGCCAGATCCTGCAGCATCTTTTTGCATTCCAGGTCGATTCCGTCTTTTAATACTTTCTTCCTGTATTTCGTACACCAGACCAGATGATACTGCAGAGAATATACATATCCTCTACCATATGAAAGCTGATTTTTATTTATATTAAATATATCTTTTTCCATGTCTGTATTATACCATATGCATTTCTTTAAGTAAACATTTGTTCTGTATATTTTTTATAAAAATTGCGCGTCTAACTCATCACTACTACAATATATTTATGGGTAATCCCCTTACTTCCAGTAAGGATTTATCCATCTCATTACTTAAACTGTTAGAATGTAGGATGCAATGGTATATCGACTTCATCACTTGGACCTCGCGTCCGTACTTTAGACTGATAACCGGCTCCTCATTCACAGTGTTCGTTTTATGCAGGTTGGATCACATTAGGTGCATTCGTGTCACACACAGTAGTTTGAACAGGTAATGAGTAAAACTGGTATTTATCCATTGTAATATTTTTTAAGGAGTGATAAATTTATGAACGCAGTAGGTATCGATGTTTCAAAAGGTAAAAGTATGGTTACAATTCTGAGACCATTTGGGGAGATTGTATCCTCTCCTTTTGAGATTAAGCACACATCCAGTGATATCCATTCACTTATTAAACTTATTCATTCTATCGAAGGTGAATCCCGGGTTGTAATGGAACATACCGGCCGCTACTACGAAGCACTTGCTCACCAGCTTTCAGCAGCAGATCTCTTTGTCAGTGCTGTTAATCCCAAGTTGGTCAAAGATTTTAATAACGATTCTCTTCGCAAAATCAAGTCCGACAAAGCTGATTCTGTCAAGATTGCCCGCTACGCTCTTGACAAATGGCAAAGTCTTGAACCGTATAGTATTACAGATGAATTACGCGCTCAGCTAAAGGTCATGAATCGTCAGTTCCATTTCTATGTGAAACAAAAAACGGCTATGAAAAATAATCTTATTGGCCTCATTGACCAGACCTATCCAAATGCAAATACTTATTTCAATAGTCCCACCCGCAGTGATGGTTCCCAGAAATGGGTTGATTTTGTCTCTACATACTGGCATGTAGATTGCATTCGTAAAATGTCTCTAAACGCTTTTGTTGAACATTATCAGAACTGGTGCAAGCGCAAAAAATATGCCTTCAATAAATCAAAAGCGGAAGAAATTTACACCAAAACAAAGGAACTTGTTCCAGTATTTCCTAAGAATGAAATAACCAAACATATCATCAGACAAGCTATCGATCAGCTCAACAGTACTTCCGTTACTGTCGAAACAATACGCACTCTCATGAACGAGACTGCCTCAAAGCTTCCTGAATACTCAATTGTCATGCAGTTTAAAGGGATCGGTCCATCTCTCGGTCCACAGCTTATGGCTGAGATCGGTGATGTAACCAGATTCACGCATAAAGGAGCCCTTACTGCATTCGCCGGAGTTGATCCTGGGGTAAACGAATCTGGTTCCTATGCACAAAAAAGCGTCCCAACATCCAAACGTGGATCTTCAAATTTAAGAAAGACTCTTTTTCAAGTAATGGATGTTCTTATCAAAACCATGCCTCAGGATGATCCTGTATATCAATTCATGGACAGAAAACGCACCCAGGGTAAGCCTTACTATGTTTATATGACTGCAGGTGCTAATAAATTTCTCAGAATATACTATGGACGAGTGAAAGAATATCTTTCTGTTCTTCCTGATCCAAGCTAATTCAAAACTTTTACTTTCAGACCAGCACTGGTTGTGGTGGCCTTATTTTAATGCCTAATTTTTAACCTGTAAAGTTTTTTAACTTTCTTCAATTTTAGTATTGACTTTTTATTTGCAGGCTGAAGTAACGAGAATGCGACGCGCAGTTATTCAAGTGTGTTCAAAACCTGTAAGCAAAAAAATAAGAGAAACGCTACAAAATCAACGTTTCTCTTATTTACAATCATACCGCAGACCGGAATCGAACCGGAATTCAGGTCTGCAAACCTAGAAAAACAGGAGGGTTCAGCACACCTTCTTTTGAGTGTAATCAAAAGTGTAAGCAAATCAGCACTTTGTTTTTTCAAGAAACTGAGCCGGTTCCCATACCTGCATTTCTGCTGATGAATAATCCTTTACATTTCGAGTAATTATTCCATCCATCTCATTTAGTGCTGCTACTGAATACTGTACAGAATCCTCAAAATCGTTCCATTCCAATTCCAGTGCTTTTTGGATTTCTTCCTCCGAAACACCTGCCACGGACACAATCAAAAGCAGTTTTTTCAGAAGCTCTCTTACTGCTGCCTTATCTCTTAAATTCTTATATGCAATGTAGTAAATATCTGTAATTGCTGAAGCTGAAACAAATTCCTGAATATCATCTCTTGCCGATAACTTTAAAACTTCTATCGCTGTTTCGTAAAATGGAGATCGTTTCAACAACACATCCAATATTACATTTGTATCAATCAAGATTCTCATACTTTCCCAGCCTTTCAGCGCGATAATCCTCCAGTGTCATACCCGTGTCCCGAATAACTCCTACTAATGAATCCACTAAAGATTCTATATTGCCACTCTTCTTTAAATTCTCAGAAACTTTCTGTTCCTCAGCAGGTAATACAATGACTTCCACTCGCCTGTTACGCATAGTCTCTGGCAATGGAATCACAGACATCAATTTTTTTGCATCTACAATTTTACGAACAACTTCCATTATATATTACCCCTTTCATTACATATTATATTTCTTTCCTATTACTACTTACAGTATAGCATTCTCACAAAAAATATTCTATAAAATTTGTATAAAGAAAACTATGCGGTGCGTATATATCATATTATCTCTCTATTTATTTAGACTATATTAAGCTAATCTTGAACTAAATAATATTTCTAATATTTTTTACTCTTTCATCTTTCATAATTAATAAAAAGGAGCATGGTTTCTACCCACACTCCTCTGAAAATCCATTTATAAAGAGTTTTCTGCTGGTTGTCAGCCTCGGCATCCAGTTAAGATACCCATAACAACGTGGAAATCATTAAGTCCCCCACGTGGACTACAGCTTTATCCAAGCTGCCAGGCTCGATGTCCAGATAAAACATCTAATGAAATGGAAAGTTACCCTGCTCCATCTGCAACCCAACTTTTAACGATGCTCTTACATCGAGAACATTTCTATTCCTGCTTATAAGTATATTCAATTCAGCGAAAAAAGCAACTCTTTTATACCTCTTTGTGACAATACTCACATTTTATCCACGACCAAATAATCATAAGCAATATTCCGGATATCTTAATTTAATCGCTTCCAAAAAATATTTAGCATATTCGCAGCAGAAAATCTGTCCTACTGTGTATTCTCTACATTCTGCCAACTTAGAATCCACATCCTCCATATCATTTACACTCAGTGTTCCATCACAATATAGGCAAAATGCTAATCTTACAATTCTAATACTCCCGCTCGTCTGCCAGTCTTCACAAAGACATTCTGTTTTAATGCATCCTGTTGCAAAATCATAAATACTGTCTATATTCCTTCGCGTAGTCTCGCTAATTCCCAGACAATATATCAGGGCATGATGATACACCTCCTCATATCTGCATCTTACAATATTATCCAAGAAAAATTTTTCATGTTCGTCATCCACAAATTGTACTTCTTTTAACATTTTGCCTTTCATTCCTATACCCTTCCTTTCCATATAACATTACACAGCATCTTTTTTCTCCACTTCCATATAGATTCTTCCATAATCACTTGCCCCTCCTCTATTGGCATAGAAATCTGACAGGGACAAAATTCTAACATCATTAATATGACTAATGTTTTCAATTATGATCTTTATCTCTTCTCTTTCCCCCATTAATCTGATTTTAATCATTTCCACATTTCTCAACTTTCTTTTTAAAAAGCTGCATCATCAAAGATACAGCTTTCTTTCAATCTACAATACATTTTCTACAGATACATTTGCTCTAACTGCTTTTTTTCAGAATTATATTTATATACATATTTGCTCAAGAGCCCCTCTGTCATCATACTTCTGGTACACTTTAATCGCCATAACAAATCCCTTGGTTGAATACCGTCTACCGAATGTATCATTGCACCATCAACGCTTGGAAATACCACATAATAATCTCCGCCGGTAAGTTCCGCCAACTCTTCTTGTACGCCCGGATAAAACATCGCAATTGCTCCATTTATCCCACGAACCGTTGTAACCATCGGATTATCATCTTTACCTATTCTGAAATTTTCTTCGGTTCCTGCTGCCATAAATGCTCCTTTAGTGTATGGTGGATTTACAGTATCATCTGGTCTGTAATATATCCGCGGCAATGCATCCATCATCGTATTTCGCATTGCAACTTCCCACAGTTCCTCTTCCGATACATCCCAGTTCTCTACTATCTCTTTTTGACAGAGACACGTATTATAATTATTCTGATCTGCATATAGCAAGATGTAGATTACAAGAGCCATATCCCCCACTCTCTTATATCTGCCAGCCTCTCTATCTGCTGCTGGTATTTTGCCAATTCTCTACGGTATGTATCAGCAATCTGATGGTCAGACAACAACAGCTTGTACTCATCTTCCGGAACACTATAATTACCACTCACAATAGAACGACGATGAGGTACCTCTTCTCTACTCGTACCCTTGATTATAGTAGTTGCCTGTATAAGTTGATTATGTTGATTTTGCAGTTCTCTGTAAGAATCCTGTAGACTCCCATACTCCTGTTTCAACTTTTCATAAACATCTATCGCTCTTCTGGCATTACTAAGCTGCTGCCGGAGCATGGTATATTCCTGTCTATCTGCAGATAATGCATTTTGGACATCATCAAGGGCCTGTTTTCCTGTCTTAAGGTCATTCGCATTTTGGTCTAATTCTATATGCTGACGCGAAATTTCCTGCGTAAGCTTGTATATCTCCGTATCCAGGTGATGTCTCTTCTCACCATCCGGATGATAGATATCAATGCCATGATCCCGGGCAATACGTTCCAGTTCTTGTCGTTCGCGCTTCTCCCATAAAATTTGAGCAGTCTGTCTGCCTTCTTTGAAGAATCCCTGTTCGCCCAACGCCCGTACCAGTCCGTTTTGGATACACATCCCTCTGGTATATCCATGTGCCACTGGGATATAGTCCATATGCAGGTGGACTGTAGACTCATCCCGATGCAGATATGCCCCACACAGAAAAAGATTAGGATTACGCTGCTGCCAATTATTATAATATTCTCGGAGACAGGCAATCTCATTGTCTGCCGACAAGCCAGTGTCATTCTTATCTCCAATCTGGATAATCAGCTCATAGGCGGTATGTTTCTTAGCTGATTTCCTAATCTGATTGTAATAATCTCTAATCTTCCTCTCTGGTCTTGACTGACGACGATTGTAATCATCGACTGCAGTCTGGAAAATCTGCTTATAGGCTTCTCGGACAGGAATATCTATCCATGTCTCATTATGATGAACAAGATCCTGCTGTATATGTGGCATCTGACCGGTTGTTCTGGGATTACGCCGGTTATGCTCTCGATTTGCTGCGCTGCCATTATGCACACTCACAGTCTTAGGCATATAGTCACTCTCTCCTTCCCTGCTTCCTCCCGACCGTATCCTCTCTCCAGAGTTCGGTCTCCCAATTCAATGTTTTCTCTGTCAAAAGTAGTAACCCAATACGACTAATGGCAAGCCATTAGTCGCTCAAATCCGGCAGTTACAATCCAAAAAGTCCACTACTTTTCACGCTTAACAATATGCCAAGAATTTACCCAAAAGAAAAAAGCCCTGAAACTGTAAAAGTTCCAAGACCTTTTTCATATATTTTACTCTATTAATGTGTGTTCTTTTCCTAATATATTATTCAACCTTATAATATCCATACTGCTTTGCAAGCTTAACCTTTCCATCTTTCGTTTTCGTTAAGCCGAACACTTTAATTTCATCACCTGGATGCCACTGCTCATCCTTCTTGATTTTTACTTTAATATCATCATTATTTTGATCTGTAAAAATCAAGTAGGATTTTGATACTTTATTTACCTTACCTTCTAACAAGTTTACTTTTTCCTGACTTACAACAGTCCATGGATCGTCTGGTTGTTCTTTGTTATATTTGTATACAGTTGGCATACTTCCACTGAAAAGAAGAATTGTATATGGATTATCAACGTCTTCTTTTATTGACTGATTATCCACATAAATATTTCCCGGATTTACTCCCTCCATCTCATCTGGAGCATCAGCAATATCAGCAGTTCCATCACTGGCTGTACGATTAGGTTCAACATAATCATCTACTTCGTAAAATTCATGATTTTCTTTGTCGTAACCATAATAAGTAGTTTCCTGAGTTTCAAAGTCATATTGAATAACATATCCATCATTCGGATCATCCTGAGCATAGCATGCAGATGAAATCATCAAGGCACTTATAGTCAACCCTACAACTGCTGTAATTTTTTTATGTTGTCTCAACATAAAACCACCTCTTTCTAAATTTGACAGTTTGTTAAAATATTCCTTTCGCTGCAAAAAAACTGATAGTACTACTTTTATACTTGTTTCTGTTTGGTTATAGAATATCATTATTCTACAATGATGTCAATAAAATCATTCTACATTCATGTAATATATTTATTGACATTTCATGTACATTTATATACTATACTATAAATGGGTAAATCGAAATTTAGCTATAAGAAGGTGATTGTTATAAAACTTAATCGTTTTGAAGTTGTGTCAGGAAAATATATCGAAGAAATTTCAGGTCAATCTCGTATCGGATATTCAATGAGTGATACAACAGACTTTTATGATATGATTGAATGGTCAAAAAAAGGTGGGTATCAAGGTTCAATTATTTCTTTTTATGATTACAATAATGGTAAAATTTATGAACCATTTCAAAAACAGAGGAATGTATTATATGGCCCACCTGTTTATTTAAAGAATTCTTTTTGGTTTTTACAAGGAGATTATAATAGTGGGAAAATTACTCTCTTCAGATATCTTCCAGATAAAATTCCAGAGTTGATTATACAATTTAATATAGCGGATGTAGACCTTTATAATCTGCGTATTATCGGAGAGGATATTTACATTACAAGTGAAGATGATGAGTTTGTCAGCTACTATCCAGAAAGTTTTAGATTTCCCACAACTCCTAATGAGAGTGTACGTATGATAGTAGACGGAAAAGTGTATCTCTCTGCCTGGGTAGAAGAAGGCTGGGACGATGATAACAATTGTGCAACCGAAGAATATAGATATTATGAAAAAATGATTGTAAGAGATTTTAAGGGAAATGTATTATCAGAAACGATTGGTTCCTTACAGCAACACCCAGATGGAACATGGTGGATATCATAGAAATATAATGAAAATAAAATATTAATTGATTGGAGGAATCTTATGAGTGATACATACTATGGTTTATCGAAAATGGAATATAATCTAATGAAATATTTTTGGAACACCAATGCTCCTGTTTCTTTTTCTGAAGTGGAAAAATATTGTAATACGGAATTACATTATGGTTGGGCTCAACCAACTTTACACACTTATTTAACTCGTCTTGTGAAAAAAGGGATTCTTCATTCGAAAGGAAAGGGCTATAAGTGTAAACGTTCCTATTATCCTGAACTTACGGAACAGGAATTAGCACATAAATATGCTACAGATTTTGTAGATAATACTTTCAATGGTTCTATTTCAGATCTGCTGGTTTCATTAACGTACAACACAAAATTGTCAGAGTCAGATATTGAAGAACTGAAAAATATTATTAACAATAATACTTGCGATTAATACTCTGCCAAGAATGAGGTGTGGATTATGAAGAGCCTGATTTTATTATTAATTGCCATGTCTGCCGCCGGAACCTTTCCTTTTATTATTTATATGGCATTATCTACCATTTTTGATAATTATATTTCAGCCAGGTTTCGATATAGATGTTTAAAATATTGTCTGCTTCTTTATTTAGTTCCTTTTCCACTGTTGAAGTATTTTATTTATCATCGGTATTTTAGTACTCCAAAGCCTTTAAATGGAAATGTTGTAATTTCTTTAACCGGAAAAATCGTTCAGACATCTACTGGATTTTATTTAAATTCCGTGGGATCTTTACAGAAAATATTTATAGGATTATGGATTTGTTCCTTAAGTATAATAATTTTTTATAAGGCAATCAATTTTTCCAGATTTCACCGAAAAATTTCACAAAATGTGTTGTCAGATCCTGAAATCATAAAAATCGTAGAAATGTTATCACAGGAAATGCAGTTACAGCACAAAGTTACAGTATATGAGAATAGTTTAGCATCTTCTCCATTTACATATGGTACTTTTCATCCATCTATTGTTTTAACCTCATTATCGGATAAAAATAACTTACCTTTAATCATTCGACATGAGTTGCAACACATAAAATCACACGATTTTCTTTTTCGGCAGCTGGCTTTTCTGGTACTGATGCTACATTGCTATAACCCTTTTGTATACTTTTTCTTTCGCGAGGTAATAGAGGTACAGGAACTTGCTTGTGATGAAAATGTAATGAAATATCTTTCCAGAGAAGAACAAAGATGTTATGGATATCTGTTAATCATGACCGCCGCAAAGGAACGTTCAGAAGTGAAATCCAGAATTACATTAATGTTTTCAAAAAACAACCGGATTTTTCTTAAAAGAAGAGTAAAAAGGATCGGTATTTTTGTTAAGCCTAAAATTGCTTTAAATGTATCAATTATTATCTTTATGATAAGTATTTCCTGTATTCCAGTGTTTGCGTACAATCCTCCTACTGCAGATTTACGTTCTGTTCCATGGACCGGTTTTTTTGATCCTGCCGAAGGAGCTCAGGTATCTGTTTTTGATAATGGGAATGAAATAGAATGTATTACGTTTGAAGACGAAAGCAGTATGATTCCTTCTGACGAAATATATTTCAAAGATACAGAGAACTATTTTATTACAGATAATGGGGATATTATAATTATTGAACCAGGAGATATTCAAACTTATGCTGGCTGTTCTCATATCTTTGTAAACGGTAAGCATAAAAATCATTCTCGTAATAAAAATGGAGGGTGTACTGTAAAAACATATAAAGGAAAAATTTGTACAAAGTGTAATTACACTAAAGATTTTTCACTTGACAGCACCGTAACATATTCACCTTGTCCACATTAACCAATATATTAGCTATAGATTTTCCATTCCACAAAGGACACATAGACGAATTTTCTTAGCATTAATTATAGAATATTTCTGACATGGACTATGTAATATCCGCGGAAAGCCCAAGCTGCAGTATTGCTTCCCAACAGGACGAAACAGGAGAACTGAACCGCACAAGTAATTCTTTTTTTACGGTCAAGTACTCTGCCTATAAACATACAGAGTACTATCGACAGACAGAAAATTCACCCATATTCTATTTTACTAAAGGGGCTGTCGGTTAATTGAACTGCTCCCTCCTAAGTGACAAGTTTTTATTATTTCACTTGTTTACCTAGAAGGGTACATATTCATTAACCGATAGCCCCTTTCCTTTAATAAAAAAAATTTTAAAGTATTTGCAAGAATCCAAACTGAAATCCGTACTTATATAGTGAAAGGAGGAAATGAATGGAAGACAGAAAAATCATTGAGCTATATAATTATAGATCTGAAAATGCATTGATAGAAACAGATAAAAAGTATGGAAAAATTGTAACTTTTTTAATCTGTAAATTAATAAAGAATACTTTAGATGTTGAAGAATGTAGAAATGATACATATTTAGGAGCCTGGATGACAATTCCGCCTATAATACCGGATAATTTGAAAGCTTATCTTTTAAAGATTGCAAGGAATCAAGCATTAAAAAAATATGAATATATTCATGCTGCCAAAAGAGATATAGATAAGTGTGTGCCGTATGAGGAGCTAAGTAATTATTTAGCAAAAGAGTATATGGATGATTGGAGGGAGAATGAATTAAAAGAACAAATTGATATTTTCATGACATCTTTATCAAAATCTCACCGTCAGATTTTTATATTGAGATATTGGTATTTCATGCCGGTAAAAGAAATTGCAAAATGCACTAATATGAGCATAAGTAAAGTGGAATCCATTTTATTTAGAACAAGGAAAAAGTTAAAAAAACAATTAACGGAAAGGAAATATTTATGAAGACAAATATTTTTTATGCAATGAATGAGATAGATGATAAATACATCTTGGAAGCAGCACAATGTTTGGAACATAAAAACACAGGTAGAAATTATCGGTTAAATAGGGACAAATGTCTCAATAATAAATGGATGACTCATATTGTGGCTGCAATACTGATTATTGTATTTGTTTTTACAACGGGCAGTATTATTAATGCGACTACACATGGAAAAATAGTTCAATGGATCACTCAGTTGTTTGGAACTGAAATAGTTACAAGAGAAAATAGATCATTAATCGGAAAAGAAATAAATGATAATTCTGTTCCGGAAGTTACTTATAGTGGAGAAAGATGTATAAAACAAATAGATAAAAACCCTATAGATAACAGTAACATTATAAAAGGTGTTGCAAATGAAAATATTGTTTTACCTTCATCTATTTCTGAATTTGAAGTAAAAAATGAAGTGACGCCTGAAATTATTATGACTAATGGAAGCATGGCAGTATTTTATGTGAATAATTACAAAGGATGGAATTGCAAAGAAGGCGATACTTTAACATTTTCTTTTGAAAAATATAAATCAGAAACAGTTCAAAAACAGACATTTGTTATAGGTTATATCCGTGATGGAATTATGTATGAAGGGGAGAGCATGAGAAATATAGTCGGAAGTTACACATTAACTATCAAAGAGGATGGTGAATACAATTTATATATTATTAGTTCAACTTCTGATTATTTGACAATAAAACAAGGCATTATTAATCATGAAAGAAAGAAGGAAGATTGAAGTGAAGAAAAAAAAGATTCGTAGATGCATATTTGCACTATGGTGTATATTAGCCATTATTTTTCTTATAGCTGTAAATATATATAATGGAAATGAAAAAGCGGAGAATGTTATTTCGGATCTGGTACGAATATACATAGGTGCATCATTTATAATAATAGGAATAATATATAAATTAGGTAAAAATAAATAATAGAAATTTTCAAAAGGGCCGCCGATTTCGGAGTATTCCTCTTACTCCGCAGGCACAGGAAATTATCACTAAAACATTGAAATTAAATCCTGATTGTGATTTTCTTTTTATGAAAGATGGACAGCCCATTTATGCTGATTCTTTTAACGAACATCTTAAAAATAAAGTATGCAAACCATTGAATATTCCTTATCGTTCCAGTCATCAGATCAGATTTACGATTACAACTATGCTTTACGAAGCTGGCGTTCCACTCAATCAGTTATCTACCATGCTAGGACATTCTGAAACGCGCACTACGTTACATTATATTCGGCAGCAGTCTGTTGATCCAAAATCAAGCACAATTATGATTAATACTTTGGACACAGATCTTTCAGACAGCAATCCGGCTAATCCATAATAAAAAATCCCCTGCTCAAATTGCGACAAACAATGAGCAGGGGAAAATAAAAGTGTAATCAAGTGTAATCAAAATATTTAATAACGAAAAATGCGAGAAACATTGAAAAATCAACATTTCTCGCATCTCATAATCATGCCGCAGACCGGAATCGAACCGGTACGGGTATCACTACCCACGGGATTTTAAGTCCCGGGCGTCTGCCAGTTCCGCCACTGCGGCATATGGAACCTATAGGGCTCGAACCTATGACCCTCTGCTTGTAAGGCAGATGCTCTCCCAGCTGAGCTAAGATTCCATACTACTTATGCAATTACTTCGTCAGCAAATGCTAACGACCCAGAAGAGACTCGAACTCTCGACCTTCGCCGTGACAGGGCGACGCTCTAACCAACTGAGCCACTGGGCCAAAATAATTTAAAAATGGACCTTCGGGGACTCGAACCCAGGACCGACCGGTTATGAGCCGGTTGCTCTAACCAACTGAGCTAAAGGTCCAAAAAGCCGATGATCGGACTCGAACCGATAACCTGCTGATTACAAATCAGCTGCTCTGCCAATTGAGCCACATCGGCATGTTGTAACAGAATCAAGCCTCAAAAATCACATTTCCATTATTTAAATGACTCCAAGGGGATTTGAACCCCTGTTACCGCCGTGAAAGGGCGGTGTCTTAACCGCTTGACCATGGAGCCAAAACTCCCCCTGTTGGACTCGAACCAACGACACTGCGGTTAACAGCCGCATGCTCTACCGACTGAGCTAAGGAGGAATAAAGGTTTGCACCTTCAAAACTACATACATGTTGACATTTCCTTGAGATTCATTCTTCCTGCGATTCTTGGTCAAGCCCTCACCCGATTAGTAACAGTCAGCTCCATGTGTTGCCACACTTCCACCTCTGCCCTATCTACCTCGTCGTCTTCAAGGGGGTTTACTTCTTTCGAATGGGATATCTCATCTTAAGGGGGGCTTCACGCTTAGATGCCTTCAGCGTTTATCCCTTCCGGGCTTGGCTACTCGGCCGTAGACTTGGCAGTCTAACCGATGCACCAGCGGCCCGTCCATCCCGGTCCTCTCGTACTAAGGACAGCTCCTCTCAGATATCCTACGCCCACGCCGGATAGGGACCGAACTGTCTCACGACGTTCTGAACCCAGCTCGCGTACCGCTTTAATGGGCGAACAGCCCAACCCTTGGGACCTACTACAGCCCCAGGATGCGATGAGCCGACATCGAGGTGCCAAACCACTCCGTCGATGTGAACTCTTGGGAGTGATAAGCCTGTTATCCCCAGGGTAGCTTTTATCCGTTGAGCGATGGCATTCCCACTTAATACCACCGGATCACTAAGCCCTACTTTCGTACCTGCTCCACCCGTCGGTGTCGCAGTCAAGCTCCCTTCTGCCTTTGCACTCTTCGAATGGTTTCCGTCCATTCTGAGGGAACCTTTGGGCGCCTCCGATACCCTTTCGGAGGCGACCGCCCCAGTCAAACTCCCCGTCTGGCATTGTCCCACCGCCGGGTCACGGCGGCTGGTTAGAAACCCAATACTGCAAGGGTGGTATCCCAACAGCGGCTCCATGGCAACTGGCGTTACCATCTCCTAGCCTCCCACCTATCCTGTACATGCAATACCGAGTCCCAGTACCAGACTGGAG